>NZ_JBKOTX010000378.1:0-2937 GCF_047086965.1 Roseovarius halophilus (ex Wu et al. 2025)
GTTGCCAAGCGCGCGGTAGAGTTCGCAAAAGGCCGCGTATCGGTCCTCCATCCGGGCTGCCTCTGTGGGGTCCGGGTCAAAGGACCGATCCAGCGAGACAGCCGGGCAGGCCGCCGCGCTGGAAATCGAGTTCAGCGACGGCAAGCTCGCCGTGGCAAGGGGTGGCAAGGCGCCGGCGTCATCCGGCCGCAAGGCCGGCGACAGCTCGGACCAGGGTAGCCTGTTCTGAAAACCCGCGCGGTCGTTTCCAGCAAACCGTCGCGGCAGCCACCTGCGTCTCGGGCGGGGATGCCTTGCGGCGCATCTGGGCATTTGGAAACGTCCCGGGCAAATCGGGTGGAAAACCCGTCACGATGGTTGACTAATGACAGGCTATACGCCCACGTCCGGGCCAGGGCAGACCAGCGGTTCGTCTGACTTGAACACTTCGTAAAGCTCCGTCTGGTTGGGGACGTTCTCGAACCGGGCGACAAGGCCGCCATCGGTGCGGGTAAAGCTCCAGCATTGCGGCTCGGACCGGTTTTCGTAGACAAAGCAGATCAGCCCGTCTTCCTCGTACCAGCGGCCTTCCTCGCAGTCCCCGTCGAGGAATGACCAGCGTACCCGTCGGTTGTCGAGATACTCCTCGGCGCCGTAGGGGCTGCCGGTACTGCCGTAGTAGAAGGTCTGACCACGCGTGTAAGCGTCGAACGCATCGGCCGTCATTGTCGTCTGCGCGGTTGCGGCGCTTGTGGTCAGCATCGCGGCGAGAAGGCAGGCCCGTGTCATCATGACTGAAGTCTGGCAGAAGCGCGGCCCCGACGCTACCCGCTTTTGCTCTTGCGCGGCGTGCTGCGGGCGATGACGCCTCGTTAGCTGGTCTGGCCCGCGGATTCCGGGAATTTCCGGTCGCGATCAACGCTTCCGGCAATGCTTGTGTCGCTTTTGGTCGTCCGCGCGATGTGTGTGGTACGGTACACCGACGGGCAGGAGACAACGGGGAAATTGTCATGGCACTGGATGATCAGGACGGCGTCTGGAAATCGGGCAAGGGCAAGGGGCGGCGCACGCCCAAGGGCCGTCAGCTCGAGGATCAGGCGTGGGAAGAGGTATGCACGTTGCTGGGTGGCGCGCCGCGTCGCCGCGACCTGCTGATCGAGTACCTGCACCTGATCCAGGACAGGTTCGGCCACCTGTCGGCGGCGCATCTGCGCGCGCTGGCCGAGGAAATGCGCATCAGCCAGGCCGAGGTCTACGAGGTTGCCACCTTCTATGCCCATTTCGACGTGGTCAAGGAAGGCGAGACGCCGCCCCCCGCCCTGACGATCCGGGTGTGCGATTCGCTGTCGTGCGAGCTTGCCGGCGCGCAGGAACTGAAAGCCGCGCTCGAGGCCGGGCACGACCCGTCACGGGTGCGCGTGCTGCGGGCGCCCTGCATGGGTCGGTGCGACACGGCGCCCGTGCTGGAGCTGGGGCACAACCACATCGACCACGCCACGCCCGAGAAGGTCGAGGCGGCGATCGCCGCCGACGATACGCATCCCCATGTACCGGAATACCAGACGTTCGACGCCTATCAGGCAGAGGGCGGCTACACGAAGCTCGCAGAGCTGCGCGCGGACGGCGATTTCGAAACTGTTCAGCAGACATTGCTTGACGCAGGGGTGCGCGGGCTTGGTGGCGCGGGTTTCCCGTCGGGCCGGAAATGGGGCTTCGTGCGGGCGGAGCCGGGGCCGCGCTATGTTGCCGTCAACGGCGACGAAGGAGAGCCGGGCACCTTCAAAGATCGCTTTTACCTTGAGCGGGAACCTCATGTTTTCCTTGAGGGAATGCTGATCGCGGCATGGGCCGTGGAGGCTGACCGCTGCTTCATCTACATGCGCGACGAATACCCGGTGGTGCTGGAAATCCTGCGCCGCGAGATTGCCGCGCTCGAACAGGCCGGCCTGGTCGGCCCCGGATATATCGAGCTGCGCCGCGGTGCGGGCGCCTATATCTGCGGCGAGGAATCGGCGATGATCGAATCGATCGAGGGCAAGCGCGGCCTGCCGCGTCATCGCCCGCCCTTTGTCGCCAATGTCGGTATCTTCGGGCGCCCGACGCTGGTCAACAACGTCGAGACGCTGCACTGGGTCACGCGCGTCCTGCGCGAGGGGGGCGAGATCCTCAGCGGTGTCGAGAGGAACGGCCGCAAGGGACTGCGCTCTTACTCGGTGTCGGGCCGCGTGAAGACCCCGGGCGTGCACCTTCTGCCGGCGGGGTCCAGCATCCGCGATATCATCGAGGCTGCCGGCGGCATGCTGGACGGGCACCAGTTCAAGGCGTACCAGCCGGGGGGGCCGTCCTCGGGGCTGTTGCCCGCCTCGATGGACGACGTGCCGCTGGATTTCGACACGTTGCAGCCGCATGGCAGTTTCATCGGGTCGGCTGCCGTCGTCGTGCTGTCGGACAAGGACAGCGCGAAGCAGGCCGCGCTCAACATGCTGCGGTTTTTCGAGGATGAAAGCTGCGGTCAGTGCACGCCGTGCCGCGTGGGTTGCGAGAAGGCGGTCAAGCTGATGCAGGCCGACCGGTGGGATCAGCCATTGCTGGAGGAGCTGTGCCAGGCGATGGGGGATGCCAGCATCTGCGGACTGGGGCAGGCGGCGCCGAACCCGATACGGCTCACGATGAAGCATTTCCCGGACGAAGTGTAAGTTTCCGCGCCCGGGCTGCGCAGGCTTCCATCCATCCGCCATCGGCATTAAATGGGGGAAGCAATCGGCATCGGAGGGCGCATGGCGTTTTTCAGGAAACTCAAGGACAGGCTTTTCAAATCCTCCTCGAAAATCGAGGACGGCCTGGATGCGATCGTCGAGGAGGGCGCGGCGGCCGATCCCGACCCGCGGCCCGAACCGGAACCGGAGCAGGTCCCCCAGCCGGAGCCCGAGCCGGCCCCGGCCCCGGAGCGCCAGCCCG
>NZ_JBKOTX010000379.1:0-2862 GCF_047086965.1 Roseovarius halophilus (ex Wu et al. 2025)
CTCGTGCCCAAGGGCTGGCTGTGCGAGGCGATGGGCGTGGAGACCACGCGCTGGGACATGGCCGAGACGGCGCAGGGCGGCCCCTTTCCGGCGATCCTGGAGCATGACATCTTCCTCAATTGCATCTTCGCGCGGCCCGGCACGCCGGTCTTCGTGCCGCGCGAGGCCCTGACGGCGCCGCGGCGGCTGGGCGTGATCGGCGACGTGGCCTGCGACCCGGACAGCGATTACAACCCGGTGCCCGTCTACGAGACCGCCACGAGCTGGGACGCGCCGGTGGTGCGGGTGCACGACGCGCCGCCGCTGGACGTGATGGCGATCGACAACCTACCGTCACTGCTGCCGCGGGAATCCTCGGAGGATTACGCCGCGCAGCTGCTGCCCGCGCTGGCCGGGCTCGACCGGCTCGATGCCGGGGTCTGGGCGCGGGCCGAAGCGACATTCAACGAGATCATGAAAGGGGTGTGAGACATGACGATTCATTGGTGCGGCACGGGCCTGTCGGCGGTTCCCGGCCTGCGACGGCTGATCGAGGCGGGGCACGACGTCACCGTTTGGAACCGGACGCCGGACAAGGCCGAGGCGGCCGTGGGCGACCTGACCGACCGGATCCGGGCCTTCGAGATGGACACGCTGGCGGCCGCGGTCGAAAAGGGCGATGTCGTGGTGTCGATGCTGCCGGGGGACTGGCACGTGCCGGTGGCCGAGATGTGCATCGGCAAAGGGGCGCATTTCGTCTCGTCCTCCTACATCGCGCCGGAGATGCGCGAGCTGGACGCGCGGGCCCGCGCGGCGGGCGTGTGCTGCGTCAACGAGGTGGGGCTGGACCCCGGCATCGACCACCTTATGGCGCATCACCTCGTGGCCGAGTACCGCGCGTCCGACGCCTGCGCGGCCGATAACGACATTTCCTTCACGTCCTATTGCGGGGGCGTGCCCAAGCACCCCAACCCCTTCCGCTACAAGTTCAGCTGGTCGCCGCTGGGGGTTCTGAAGGCGCTGCGCTCGCCCTCGCGCTCGATCCGCGATCATGCCGAGCTGAACGTGGACCGGCCGTGGAACGCGCTGTCGAGCTATACCGCGCCATTGCCGGAGCCGGAGACCTTCGAGGTGTATCCCAACCGCGACTCGATCCCCTTCATGGCGGATTACCGGTTCGATCCGGAGTGGCGCGTCAGGGAATTCGTGCGCGGCACGCTGCGCCTCGATGGCTGGGCCGAGGCGTGGGAGGATGTCTTTGCCGAGATCGAGACGCTGGAGGGCCCTGAGGGCGAGGCGCGGCTGAAGGAGATGTCGGACCGTTTCTGGGCCGAGAACGCCTACGAGGCGGGTGAGCCCGACCGCGTGATCATGTGCGTGTCGCTCAAGGCCGAGCGTGCGGGCCGGCCCGTCTGGCACAAGACCTACGTGATGGACGCGTGGGGCGACGCGCGGGGCACGGCGATGGCCCGGCTCGTGTCGATCCCGCTGTCGCTTGTCGTGGAGGCGGTGCTGAACCACGAGATCCCGGCCGGCGTCACCCCCGCGCCTCATGATCCCGTGCTGGTCGAGCGGCTGTTGGGCGAGGTTGACCGCCTGGCACAGCATCTGCAGGTGGTCGATCACCTGTAACGGGTCCCGGTGACACGCCTTGGCGCGGCAGGTGCGCAATCGGCCGCGCCGGGCACGGGCCGGCGCCGCCGGACGCCTTCGGCGAGGGTATTTGGACCGAGAAGACGCCGCGCGCGCGGATCAGCCGTCCTGGTCGGCCGTGGCGCCGAAACGGTCGAGCCAGCGGTGCGACGCGCGGTCCACGCCCGCGTGCAGCGCGAGGGTGAAAATGGCCAGCACGATCAGCGCGGCGAACATCAGGTCGATCTTGGCCCGGCCGTTGGCCAGCAGCATCAGGTAGCCCAGCCCCCGCGACGCGCCCACCCATTCGCCGATGATGGCGCCGATCGGCGCGTAGACCGCCGCGAGGCGCAGCCCGGAGGCAAAGCCGGGCAGGGCGGCCGGCACGCGTATGTGCCACATCACGCGGCCCGGGCGCGCGCCCATCACGCGCGCCATGTCGAGCCAGCCCGGCGGGGTGCGCATCAGCGCGTCGAAGAAGGCCGAGGTGACCGGGAAGTAGATGATGAGCAGCGCCATCGCGATCTTTGACCAGAGCCCGTAGCCCAGCCAGAGCGTGAGGATCGGCGCCAGCGCGAAGACCGGGATCGCCTGGCTGAACACCAGCATCGGCCGCACCAGCCGCCGCGCGACGTCCGAGAGCGCAAGCGCGATCGCCGTGGCCCCGCCGAGGAGCGCGCCGAGGGCGAGGCCGATGAGGACCTCGGCGATGGTGATGACCGCGTGTTCGGCGATGAGCGCGCGGCTGGACCAGAGCGCCTCGGCCACCCGGAGCGGGCCGGGCAGGATGAAGGGGGGCAGCCCGGCAAGCGTGACGAGCGCCTGCCAGAGCCCGAGGGCGAGCGCCGTCGACGCGGCGAGGGTGGCGAGGCGGCGGGCCGTCATGCCGGTTGCCTCAGCCGGGTGAAGAGCCGGCCCTGCGCGGTGAGCGTGGCGGGATCGTCCACCGGGCGCGGCACGGGCGTGTCGGGCGGCGCGACCTCTTCGAGCGTGGGGCCGGACATCAGGTAGATGCGGTGGCCCAGCCGTGCGGCCTCGGCCGGGTCGTGGGTGACCATGAGCACGGTGCGCCCTGCCAGCAGTCCGGCGGCGAGCTCCTGCATCTCGGCGCGGGTGCGGGCATCGAGCGCCGAGAAGGGTTCGTCGAGCAGCACGAGGGGGCGGTCCTCCATCAGGGTGCGGGCCAGCGCGACGCGCTGGCGCTGCCCGCCCGAGAGCGCGCCGGGGCGCTTGTGGAGATGATCGGCGAGG
>NZ_JBKOTX010000380.1:0-2830 GCF_047086965.1 Roseovarius halophilus (ex Wu et al. 2025)
GGCGGGGCAGGGTCCGCCGGGGCCGAAATCGTCCACCGACTGCCGCCGCGCCCACGGCCGCAGTGGCGGCGCCTCGGACGTGGCGCGCAGATCGACAAGGAAATCATCCCCGGCGATCATGTCCGGCGCGATGAAGCGGAACGGCGTGGCAGGCTCCGGCGCCCCGGCGAAACCGAACCCGCCGTGGCGGAATGTCTGCGCGTCGAAGCTGACCAGCCGCCCGAGCGGCGAGTCCCCGCTCCCCGCCAGCACGGCCAACGCCATCTGCGCCTGCATGGCGCCGACGATGCCAACGACCGGCCCGAGCACGCCATCCGTTGCGCAGGACCCCGATTGTTGCGGCAGATCGGGAAAGACCGCGCGCAGCGATGGTGCCCCCCCGCAGAACCCGCCGGCATAGCCCGCCATGCCGACCACCGAGGCGCTGACGAGCGGCAGGCCCGCAGCCATGCAGTGATCGGACAGCACGTAACTGACCGCGAAACTGTCGGCGCAATCGAGCACGAGGTCGCAGCCCTGGGCCAGTTCGGCCACGTTCGCCGGGTCCAGCCGTACGGGCACCGGTTCAACGCTGCAGTCGGGATTGAGCCCGCGCATGGCGCCCGCCGCCACGGCGACCTTGGGCCTGCCGATATCTTCTGTCCGGAAAAGTGTCTGCCGATGCAGGTTGCTTTCGCTCACGCGGTCCGGATCAACGAGCCGGATCGCGCCCAGACCGGCCCCCACTAGATACTGCAGCACCGGCGCGGCCAGCCCGCCGGCGCCGACGATCAGAACATGGGCGGCACGCAGGCGCGCCTGCCCCCCGGCGCCGAACGCGGGCACCGCCTGCTGCCGCGCATAGCGGGTCATCGCGTCACCTCCAGCCAGTCACGGATGCGCGCCTCGGGGTCCGGGTTGAGCGTGATGTCGGTGACGACAGACGCCACATCGGCGCCCGCGGCGAAAGCCGCCGGGGCGCGCGCTACGCTCAGCCCGCCAATGGTGACCAGCGGCAGGTCACCGATACGGGTTTTCCAATCGCGCACCCGGTCAAGCCCCTGTTCATGCCATTTCATCTGCTTGAGGATCGTGGGCCAGACCGGCCCGAGGGCCACGTAATCGGGGGTGCAGGACAAGGCCCGCGAAAGTTCGGCCTCGTCATGGGTCGAGATGCCGACGCGGATCCCGGCGCGGCGGATCGCGGGCAGGTCGGCCGCGTCCAGATCCTCCTGCCCCAGATGCACCCACTCGCAGCCAAGGTCGATCGCCGCCTTCCAATGGTCATTCACCACCAGCGTCGCGCCATGCGCGCGGCATAGGTCCCGGCCCCGCCGCAGCATGTCGGTCAGGGAAGGCCCCGACGCATCCTTGATCCGCAGTTGCACCAGCCGGACACCGAGCGGCAGGGTGCGTTCCAGCCATGCCGGATCGTCGAATATCGGGTAGAAGCGCGGCAGGGTCATTCCAGCACCGCCAGACCCAGAACCGGGGTCGAGGGGGCGGCCATGTCGCGCGGCTCCATCGGGTCGGCGCCGTGGGCCAGCCGCCCGGCGTCGATCGCGCGGGCGAACCCCTCGGCCATGGCCGCGGGATCGCCCGCCTTGGCCACCGCGGTGTTGAGCAGAACGGCATCGAAGCCCAGTTCCATCGCCTGCGCGGCATGGCTGGGCAGGCCGAGCCCCGCGTCGATGACCATCGGCACCCCGGGAAACTGGGCGCGCAGGGTGCGCAGCCCGTACAGGTTGTTGAGCCCCTGCCCCGTGCCGATGGGCGCGCCCCACGGCATCAGCACCTCGCAGCCCGCATCCAGCAGCCTGCCGCCCAGCACGCCGTCCTCGGTCGTGTACGGGAAAACGCGGAATCCGTCCTCCGTCAGGATGCGCGCCGCCTCGACCAGCCCGAACGGATCGGGCTGCAGGGTATCGGCATGGCCGATCACCTCCAGCTTGATCCAGTCGGTATCGAAAAGGTCCCGGGCCATGTGGGCGGTCGTCACCGCCTCGCGCACGCTGTGGCATCCGGCGGTGTTGGGCAGGACCGGCAGGTCAAGGTCGCGGATCAGGTCCCGGAAGCCATCGCCATCGCCGCCGGCCGCGGATTCGCGGCGCAGCGAGACCGTGACGACCCCCGCGCCCGAGCGCCTGACCGCCTCGGCCAGCACCGCCGGGGAGGGATATTGCGCCGTGCCCAGCATCAGGCGCGACGGCAAGGTTGTGCCGTAAAGCTCCAGCATCTCAGCCCCCCTGACGCGGCGCGAGGATTTCCAGCCGGTCGCCCCCGGTTATCCTGTGCGCCTCGCGCGCGGCGGCCGGCACGAAATCGCCGTTCACCGCCGTCGCGACACGCGCCGTGCCGTATCCCAGTTCGGACAGCGCGCCGGCAAGCGTTGTCGCCGCCACGTCGCGCGTTTCACCGTTGACCGTTATCTTCATCCATGACCTCCGGATGTTGGCCCTCGATCACGAGGTCGGCGACCATCCGCGCCAGCGCGGGGGCCAGCAGGAACCCGTGTCGGAAAAGGCCGTTGACGTGAATCGTGCCGCCCCGGCGCCGGATGCGCGGCAGGTTGTCGGGGAAGGCCGGGCGCGCATCGGCGCCGATTTCCAGAACCTCGGCCTCGCCGAAGGCCGGGTCGAGCGCATAGGCGGCATTTAGCAGTTCCGCGACGGAGCGCAGCGTGGCCGGCCCCTGCCCGCCGGTTTCAAGCTGCGTGGCGCCCAGCATGAACACCCCGTCGCCGCGCGGCACGATGTAAAGCGGGTGGCGCGGGTGCAGCAGCCGCACGGGCCGCGACAGCGCCACGTCGGGCGCGCGCAGCACGACCATTTCACCGCGCACGCCGCGCAGG
>NZ_JBKOTX010000381.1:0-2776 GCF_047086965.1 Roseovarius halophilus (ex Wu et al. 2025)
CCTCGCCGGCGGCGGGCGCGACGACGTCATCGACGGCGGCGCCGGCAACGACTCGATCAACGGCGGCGACGGTGACGACACCATGACCGGCGGCGACGGCGAGGACCTGTTCGTCTTCAACTTCTTCAAGGACGGCGATGCCGACATCATCACCGATTTCGAGGACGGCACCGACGGCTTCCTGATCCGCACCGTGGATCAGGACACCGGGGACCCGATCCTCGACAATGGCGGCAACGGCTTGCAGGGCTTCCTCGACGCGCTGAACATCACCGACACCGGCGACGGCGCGCAGATGACCGTGGACGGCCATATCGTCACGATCGAGAACGTCGCCGCGGCCGACCTGACGCTGGACGACTTCCAGTTCATCTGACGCCGCCGGCAGACATGCGAAACCCCGGAGAAGGGCGCCCACGGGCGCCCTTTTTCCATTCCCGACCGCCGTCGCGCCGAGTCTCGCGCCGTGCTTGCGCCGGTTATCAAGTCCGGCTCACCGCCTCAGATTTTCCCGAATGTCTGGAAACCCGGCCTTGCTTTTTCCCGTGGGCTCCGCTCTTCTCTTGGCCGGGAGGACGCCTCCGATCTTTGAAACAGGTAGAAAACGCATGACCATATTCAGTATCGACGGCTTTTCCGTCACGACCGACGACACGCCTGACGACAACGTGATCGCGGTGGACCAGACGAACCTGATCATTTCCATCGAAGGAGATAATTTCAACTATCGCATTGAGACGCCACCGACCACGGATGAGCCCATTCCGTTCATCGATCTGAATGATCCCGATGATCTTGTGCATTTTCTGATCAACGAGGCCCCTGCCCCGGAAAATGCGAATGTGAACCTTGGTACCATCACGACGCCCCAAGGCACGCATGTCGTTCTGATCATCGCGGACGGCGCCGGCACCGACCACATCTTCGCGATCGGGGGCGACCCCATAGCCGAACCGACCACACCGACCGAATTCGAGGCGCTCGACGAGTCCATCACGGCGGCGGACCAGGCCAGCGGCGCTTTCGGACCGAATACCGATATTCCGATTTCCAGCTTCAGCAACACGAGCGTCGTTGAGGGCGAGTTGATCGAGGGCACGGACGGGCCCGATGCGCTGGCCGGCGGGCTGGCCGATGACACCATCAACGGCCTCGACGGCAACGACAACCTCAACGGCCTCCAAGGTGACGACCAGATCGACGGCGGCGGCGGGGACGACGTGCTTGCCGGCGCCGACGGCAACGATACCCTGCTGGGGGGCACGGGCAACGACCAGCTTACGGGCGGCGCCGGCGATGATCTTGTGAACCCCGGCGACAATGATCCCTTCTTCGGCGATTTCATAGCGGGCGGTACCGGCAACGACACGATCGACTTCGGCGACATCGTCGAGGGATGGGCGCCGATCGACTACGGAATGCTTGCGGGCCCCATCACGGTCAACGTCGACGGCAGCGCCAACACGGCCAGCGTTGACAAGGGCGCCGACGGCACCGACACCATCCTCGATATCGACAATGTCCTTGACGCGGGCACGCGGGCTGGCGGAACGCGCCTTGGCGGAACGGCATCGGACGACGTTTTCAACATCTTGGTCGAGGCCGACCAATGGATCAGCGCGCGTGGCAACGGTGGCGAGGATACCTTCAATCTGTCAGGTGACGGTCCCGTACAGCTCGATTTTCGTCTCGGCGTCGCCGTGACGGCGGACCTTGTCGCGGGGACCATCGACGCCGGCGGCGATGGCAGTACGGTGACCGGGCCGGTATGGGAATTGCGGAGCGACGTCCGGGACGACCTCGTAACCGGTACCAACCGTGACGAATCCTTCCGCCCGATCGCCGGGAACGATACGATCGATGGCGGTGGGGGCTTCGACAGGCTGCGGTACGACGATCTCTTTTCCGTGGACGGGGTCGCGGTCGACCTCTCGGCCGGAACCGTCACCGGCACCTACGAGAACCAGACGTTCACCGACACCATCACGAACATCGAATGGGTGCGCGGGACGGACAATGGCGACACGCTGACTGGCGACGCGGCCGACAACCGCCTGCAGGGCGAGAATGGCGACGATATGCTCGACGGTGGCGCGGGGGCCGACACGGTGGAAGGCGGTGACGGCACCGACACGGCCGTACTGGGCGTGGCACGCGCCGACGCGCAAATCGTCTCGTCAAACGCCTCCGGCATCACGATCACCTCGGCCGACGGCACCGACCTCTTCCTCGAGATCGAAAGGTTCGCCTTCACCGACGGCACGGTGAGCGTCTCCGACCTGCTGGCCGACCTGGATACAGGCGGTGAGACCGTTCTTGGGACTGAAGAGGACGACCAGCTGGACGGGACGTTGGGCGACGACGCCATATCTGGCGGCGATGGCAACGACACCATCGACGGCGGTGACGGCAATGACAACATCGCGGCCTCGGACGGCGACGACTCGGTCGACGGTGGCAGCGGCGACGACAGCATCGGCGGCGGTCTCGGCAACGACTCCATTGACGGCGGCGACGGCGATGACGTGCTCGGCTCGGGCCAGGGCGACGACAACGCCACCGGCAACACGGGCAACGACATCGTGAATGGCGGTGCGGGCAACGATTTCCTCCTTGGCGGCGAAGGCAACGACACGATGGGCGCCAGCTTCGGCGCTGACACGGTGCTGGGCGAAGAGGGCGACGACAGCCTCGGCGGCGGCACCGGGCAGGACACGGTGGATGGCGGCGCGGGCGACGACGCCATCGGCGCGGGCGAGGGCAACGACACCGTCAT
>NZ_JBKOTX010000382.1:0-2755 GCF_047086965.1 Roseovarius halophilus (ex Wu et al. 2025)
CACGCAGCTTGTTGACCACGAGGGTGGCCAGCGCTTCGCCTTCCACGTCCTCGGCGATGATCAGCAGCGGTTTCTGCGACTGGATCACCTGCTCGAGCACCGCCGAGGGCATCATGGAGATGGGCGACACCCGTGCCATGATGGCCGAGGTCGAGGTCTGGCAAGATCGCGTCGCCTCGGTCGCCACGGGCCAGCCGGTCGAGCTGGCGGCACCAGCGTTGGGGCAAGGCGTGCGCGGCACGGTCGAAAGCATCGGCCTGACCGTCGGGCGGCAGGGGCTGATCTCGGACGACGCGGCGGCAAATTCCGACGCGCGCGTGGTTCGGGTTCTCGTGGCGCTCGACCCCGCGTCATCGCGCCTTGCCGCGCGCTATGTCGGTCTGGAGGCAGTGGCCCGCATCGACACAGGCGCGCCCGAACGGGCCGGTCAATGAGCCGCCTTCTGCAATGGATCTTCGGGCGGCTGCCGATCGGCTGGCTGCAGCTGACCCACAAGCGCGGGCGGTTCGTGGCGGCCCTGTCGGGTGTGGCCTTCGCCAATGTGCTGGTGTTGGTGCAGTTGGGCATCATGAACTCGATGGCGACGGCGACGCTGAAACCCTATGAGTTGTTCGAGGCCGACATCATGATCTCCGCCGCCGATGCCAACGCGCTGGCCGAGGGCAGCAACGTGGCGCGGCAATGGATGTTGCAGGCCTTCGCGGACCCGGACGTGGTTGCCGGCATGGGGCTGTTCGTGGGCAACGCGCCCTGGGATCGCGGCGATACCGACATTACCTTCACCACCTTCGGGATCGACCCCGGCCAGCCGGGGTTCGTCGCGCCCGCGATCGCCGGCGATCTTGCGCTGTTGCAGGTGCAGGACGTGGCGATCATCGACCGGCTGGCGCGCGGCCTGCCGCGCGACGAGGCCGCCGCGATCCGCCCGCAGACGCCCCTGTCCTTCGAGACGCAAGGCCGCACGCTCACTGCGCTCGACACCTTCGCGGGCGGCGGCGGCTTCGGCGGTGACGGCTACATGTTTGTGTCGGACCAGACCTTCCTGTCGCTCTTCCCGGCGCGCAGCTCGGCCGCGCCCGATCATATCCTGCTGCGCCTGCGCCCCGGTGCGGACGCGGACGCCACCATCGCGCGGCTCCAGACGCTGATTTCCGCCGACGATCTGCGCATCCGCAGCTACGACGCGGCCGCGCAGGAGGATCTGCGCTACCAGCAGACGCAGCGGCCCACGGGCGTGATCTTCGGCTTCGGCGTGCTGATCGGCGTTCTTGTCGGGCTCGTGATCGTCTACCAGGTCCTGTCGGCGGACGTGGCCGACCACCTGCGCGAATACGCGACCTTCAAGGCCATGGGCTACGGGCCGCGTTTTTTCCTTGGCATCGTCGTCGAGGAAGCGCTGGTACTCGGTCTTCTGGGCTTTCTGCCGGGGCTTGCGGTGGGCACGGCGATCCTGACGCTCATGGGCGCGATCACGACGCTGCCATTGTCGATGACGCCGGCCATGGCGCTCATGGTCTTTATTGGTACGGTCGTCTTCTCGGTGCTCTCGGGGGTGATTGCCACGCGCAGGCTGTCCGCCGCCGACCCGGCCGACCTGTTCTGAGAGGCCCTGTCATGAGCAACGAGACCGTCCTCGACATACGCGTGCTGAACCATTGGTTCGGCAGCGGCGGCGCGCGCAAACAGGCCTTGTTCGACATCGACATGACGCTGGAGCGCGGCAGTTTCACCGTGCTGATGGGGCCATCGGGCTCGGGCAAGACCACGCTGCTGACACTGGCCGGGTGTCTGCGCGGCGTGGAAGAAGGGTCGGTGCGTCTGCTGGGGCACGAGTTGCGCGATGCGCCCGAGGCGGAGCTGACCCTGCTTCGCCGGCGGCTGGGGTTCATCTTCCAGGCGCACAATCTGCATGAAAGTCTGACGGCGCTGCAGAACGTCGTCATGGGGGTACAGGTACGCCCCGGCGTGCCAGATGGCTTGGCCCGGCTAGCAGCGGCCCGTGCTCTCGATCTGGTGGGGCTGTCCGACCGGATGAATTACCGTCCTGCAAACCTGTCGGGCGGGCAGAAGCAACGCGTGGCGGTCGCGCGCGCGCTGGTCGGCAATCCAGCGATGGTACTTGCGGACGAGCCGACAGCCGCGTTGGACAAGGACAGCGCCGCCGATGTGATCGACCTGCTCAAGCGCCTCGGCGCGGCGCGCGGAACAACGACCCTTCTGGTCACGCACGACAACCGCATCCTCGACCGTGCCGACCGGATCCTCACGCTGGAGGATGGCCGTATCGTCTCCAGCGACATTGGACCGGCTGCAACACGCGTGGACCACGGTGAACAGACGGGGACCACGTCATCCCACCCGAGCGTGTGATCAAGTTGGCCACGGAATTCTGCCCATGTGCGGCGCCCGCCGGGGTGGGTCCGTCTCGCCATGGGCTGCGTTTGTCACAGCGCCAACCTCCAGCTCGATCAGGCGCTTGACCGTAGAGTCAGTCCTCTCGCGAAGCAGATCGGAGCAGACACTGACATCCGCTGAACGACTGGCACAAAAGTCTGGCTCCTGAAATCTGAGATGCCGCTCGGTGTGCACGCGCGGCGAATGTCTGCTTCGACGGGCCGCGCCGCGGAAACCCGAATGGCCGGCCAAGGTCGGCTCAGGGCCGTTCGCCTACTACTTAAACGGGACGACGTTTGAATCACCGTTGGCGAAAGCGACTGCGCCTTCGTTGCGAATGGTGCTGACTGCCTCTTCAAAT
>NZ_JBKOTX010000383.1:0-2746 GCF_047086965.1 Roseovarius halophilus (ex Wu et al. 2025)
GGGCCGAGCAAAAAGCCCTTGAACCCGAAGCCGTCACGGGGGTTAAGATGGCGGCCTAACCAGCGCAACGCGCTGTCTCAGAACCGTGCCCCGGTACAGTACGACGATGCGCGCGACGGCCTTGGCCACGATCCGCGCGAGATCGTCGTTGGAATGGGCCGCATCGCCCTCTGCTTCTATCGTCGCGTCCAATATCGCCGGATCGCTCCGCGCGGCCAGCATGATGGCCGTGGTCAAAGGCTCCACCAGCAGCCGCACGCCATGGCCGAGGTCGAGCCAGTGCGGCGCGGTGGAGAGGTTCAATCGAAGCATCAGTACTCCTCGCGGTCGTTGATCAGTGTGACGGTACACATCCGGCCCACCAGCGGATCGCTGGCCGCCTGCCAATCAAAGGTGACTTGTACGCCCTGAGGCCCGGAAATCTCGATCCGGGGACGCGGCAGGTAGACGGCATGGGCCGTCAGCGTCAGGCTTTCGCCCGTGGGCAGCGTGTAAGAAAACTCCAGCGCGCAGGCCTCGCCATTGATCGCCTGCTGCACCAGCGTCTGGTCGGCAAATCGCACCACAACATTGCCTGTCAGCGCCGCGATTGAGGGGTCCGCGCCATCGATCTTGCCATCCGCGCGGATGGTCTCGATCCGGTCGAGGTTGTTGGCATAGTTAATATCGGCCGAGACGACATTGCCGATGCTTGTCCCATCCCGCGTGACCGCTCCGTTGAAGTGGCCGAAGCGGTGCAGCGCGATGCTCTCCGGCGTCCCGGCAGATGTGCTCGTGGCAGTGTCTTCGCCCTGCGCCACGAGGCTGACCGTCGCTGTCAGCAGCCCTGACCGGGCCATCTGCCAGCTGAGACTGTCGACCATACAGCCGGCATACATGGCATAGCGCGGGACCTCGGGCATGCCGGTCTCGATCGACATCGAGGGCAGCACCCATGACCCGGACTGGAACTCATGGGTAAAGGGCGCCTCCGCGCCCGTGGTCATCGGCGCGCCAAACGCCGCTTTCAGCCAGACCCCGAAGCCTTCCGCATCGATGGGAACCACGACATCCCCGTCGGCCGTCACCGCATCCTTGATCGGCGCCTGCGGATCGCGGCCATAGCCCAGAAGCTCCGAGCTTTGCTGCGGCTGCTCCGCCCCAAGTGTCGTGCTGGCAAAAGGCATGCGGATAAAGCCACTCGCAGGCGGCGTGCCGTAGCTGGTCTCGAACGCAAGCGCCATCTGCGCCCGCGCCCCCTGGGCTCGTGCCATGGTGTTTTCTCCTGTAAGTTGGGACAATGCCCGCGAATCCGCGAAATTAGTTGAAAGGACGCAGCCGACTATGGATCAACCGAGCTCCGCTGTTGGCGCCGGAGGGCGCTCATCCCTCTGTGCCGGCTCAAGTATCACCGGCGACCTTTCATTTCCCGGCACCGCCGAATTGCGCGGCCGTGTCAAAGGATGCGTTTACGCCGCTGAAATCGTCATCGAGACCACCGGCGAAATCGAGGGCGAGATCCACGCCGCCAGCATCACAATCAAGGGTCAATTTGATGGCAAGGTCATTGGCGGCACGGTCATGTTGCACACCAGCGCGCTGGTCACAGGCGAGGTTTCTTATGAGACCCTAAGTATCGAGAGCGGCGCGCAGGTTGAGGGGACGTTCAGGTCCCGTCCCGATGCCAAAGACGCAGAGGCGGTTGATCACGCCAAGGCATCGTCCGTGGAATAGTGCAGCACCACCGGAACAACGGCCGCCTTCAAACTTGCAGCGCCCTCGACAGCCAGATCGACTGGCTCGGGTGCCTCAGCCTCGACCCAATCGCATAGCCCCCCAAGCGTGCGGTCGGCCACGATGACCGCCCCGATGGAGGCGACCAGCTCCGCAAAACTGGCGTCGCGGTCAGTCGCAGTCTGCACCACCACCTCCAGCTCCGCACGGTGCTGGTAGTGATAGCGCAACGGTGACAGCGTCACACCGGGCTCGCCAGGGGTCCCATCGCGCAGGATCATCAGGCCCGAGGGTGAGATCCGCTCCGGCAGCACCTCGCCGCGCAGCACCGGCACATGCGGGATCGTTCTAAGCTGGTCCGCCAGGGCGGTGAGGATGGTCTCTCGGGAGGTGGGCATGTGGTTGCCTTTTTCGAATGACTTCGCCAATAAGCGCACGTGGCGGGCCTGTAGCTCAATTGGTTAGAGCAGAGCGCTCATAACGCTTTGGTTGCGGGTTCAAGTCCTGCCGGGCCTACCAGTGCCCACGTGGTGGAATGGTAGACACACGAGACTTAAAATCTCCTGGCCAGATTGGCCGTGCCGGTTCGAGTCCGGCCGTGGGCACCAAGGGGAAGAGTGGCCGAGCGGTCGAAGGCACCGGTCTTGAACACCGGCGTAGGTGAAAGCCTACCGTGGGTTCGAATCCCACCTCTTCTGCCAGGTCCTGTTACCCCTTCAATCTTGGGTCGACCCATTTCGCCACGATCAGCCCCGGCACGCTGCCCTGCGCCCGCGCGGCATCCCGGTCCAGATCGAGCCGCTTGGGCAGCTTGACCTGCGGGACCAGCAGGAAGATCGGCGCGGTGACCTGGTTACGGCCCGTTTTGGCGCGCGACGCCACCGCCTGACCGCGTGTGTTTATGCGGGCGCGGTCAGCGACCAGCAAGCTCGGTCCGCGCCGGCGATAGACGAAGCGCAGGCGCAGGCCCCGGCGCCGTTCCCATTCTCCCGGCGTGAGCCGTGCCCCACCGCGACCACGCCCGGCGGCTTGC
>NZ_JBKOTX010000384.1:0-2734 GCF_047086965.1 Roseovarius halophilus (ex Wu et al. 2025)
AGGCCGTCGGGCTGACCCCGCGGCTGACGGCCGAGGCCGCGGCCACCCGCAGCGCCCCGGTGATCGCGCTGTTCCATCGCCCGCGCAGCGAACACCCGGTGGAAAGCGGCCGCGCCTACCTGCGCCTGTGCCTGGAGGCGGCGCAGCTTGGCATGGCGGGCTGGCCCATGGCGGCGCTGGCGGACCATCCTGCGACCAACGGCGAGATATGCACGCGCTTCGGCCTGGCCCCGGACCGGCGGTTGATCCAGGCGGTGCGCTTCGGCAAGCCGTCCGGCCCCGCGCCGCCACGGGCGCGCCGGCCGCTGGCCGAGGTGCTAGTCAACGGGTAACCCGCTGGGCACGCTGTCAGGCACGCCAAGGGGGCGGTCGGCGGCCGTTTCGCCGGTCAGGGCTTCCAGGAAGGCGGCGATCTCGGCGATCTCGGCCTCGGTCAGCGCCACGGGGCGGATGTCCAGCCGGGCCTTTTGCCGCTGCATCTCCAGGCGGTCCTGACGGATCGCGAAATCCGCCGGGGCCAGCCAGGGGACATCCGGCAGCCGGGCCTGCCGGGGCTGCCATGCCGCGCGGCTTTGCTTGGGGTCGGCGTGGTGGCGGATCATCGCCTCGAGCGTGGCAAAGGCGCCGTTGTGGCCATAGGGCGCGGTCAGGGCGACATTGCGCAGGGGCGGCGTGCGGAACCGGTAGGCGTCTTCCAGCAGGTCGGTTGCGCTCATCCGGCCCAAGTCGCGCGAGACCTGGTCGAAAAGCCTTGTCCGCCCCGGCCCGAAGGCGGGCAGGGACAGGGCGTGGAAATCCTGATCGGTGAACAGCGGCCCGGAATGGCAGGTCGCGCAGCGGGCCGAGCCGAAAAACAGCTGCCGCCCGCGCTCGGCATCCGCGGGCAGGGGCGTGCCCTCGGCCAGCCAGGCGTCATAGGGGCTGTCGATACTGATCCATTCCGAGGCGACGAAGGCACCGATGGCATTGCCGATCTCGACGATCGTCACCTCGCTGGGATGGTCGATATGCGCGAAGGCATCGACGAACATCTCGCCATATTCGGGGATCGTGCGCACGCGCTTGGCCAGGATCGGCCAACCCAGGTCGATGCGGTCGCGCACCGCGCCGATGACCTGGTTCTCGCCCACGTTGCCGGCCATCTCGAATTCCGAGGTCATGGGCAAAAGCGCCTGCGCGGCAAGGATATGGTCCAGGCCCGCGGGGAACCATTCCTCGGCCGGGGTGTCGAAGCCGTTGCCGAACTGGTCGGAGACTTCCAGCCGGCCATCGTGGAACAGCACCTCGACGGAGCGGTGCCCGAGGTTCCACAGGGCGGAGGCATTGCGGGGGATGCGTTTGCGGATGCGGTCTGCGCCGGTGCCGGGGGTGCGCTCGGGGCCCAGTCCCGAGCCGCCCTCGCCGATGCCCAGGCTGAGGCCGTCGCCGCCGGCGTGGTCGTGATGGTGGCAGGTCCCGCAAGAGATATTGCGGTTGCCCGACAAGATGGGGTCGTAGAACAGCAACTGCCCGATCCGGGCTTGCGCCGGGTCCGTGTCCACGAAATCATCCAGCGTCAGCGGGTCGGCCCGGGCCGCGCCCGCCAGGGCCAGAAGACCGGAGAGGACAAGATGGAACAGCTTTGGAAAGCCTGGGGAACACCGCACCTGCATGTCCTGATAGTGGCATGTTTCGCGATGCTCTCAACCCCTGTTTCCGCCGCCGATCTCGAAGAGGCGCGCGACCTGATGGAGGCGAATGAGTTCGAGGCCGCCATGGACCAGTTCCGCGTGCTGGCGCGCTCGGGCAATGCCGATGCCGAAGAGCTGATCGGGGTGATGTATGCCCTGGGGCTGGGGGTCGACCGGGACGACGAACGCGCCTTCGAGTGGTATCTGCGCGCCTCGCTCAAGGGGCATCCCGGCGCGCAGTCGGGGCTGGGCTGGTACTACGAGGTGGGCCGGGGCATCCCCGAACCCGACCTGGTGCGCGCCTACCTGTGGTACGGGCTGTCGGCCATCGGCGGCGACCCCGACGCGGTGATCTCCATAGAGGAACTGACCCCGCGCATGACCGAAGACCAGCGCGCCCGGGCCGAGGTTCTGATCGACGACTACAAGCCCTGGATGTACCCGTTCCGGTAGGGGGCCGCGTGGTCGGACGGAACTGTTCCGCAAGCGCACCACTGGCCGCAGCCAGCCCCGGAACTGCCGTTGCCATCGGCCCCTCGCGAGCCCGTGCGGGCGGTCTGGCGAGGGGCCGGGCACCTGCGGTGCCATTCCGGCCCCGGGCGACAGGTCAACGCGTGCAGAGAATTTTGAGCGCCCTATCTATGTCAACTCTGCAAACCCAAAAAGCTGCGCAAAGCTGCCTTCCGCCCCTCACACCGGCGCCACCTCGGCCAGGATCGGCAGGTGGTCCGAGGGATGCGGCCCCCTGGCCCGTGCCGGGATCTCCAGCGGGGTGACGCGCAGGTGATCGCAATGGGCGATGCGGTCCAGCGCGGCCACGGGCAGCCGGGCAGGAAAGGTGCGGCCCGGGGTCAGCACCGTGTAGTGCCGCGCCAGGCGGCCCAGCCCGGTCTTGCGGCTCCATTCGTTGAAATCCCCAAGGATCACCGTTGGCAGGGGCGGCAGCGCCTCCAGTGCCTCGCGGAGGTGGTCCAGCTGCTGGCGCCGGTTGCGCCGCAGAAGGCCCAGGTGCACGCCGACCACGCGCAGGCCCGGCAGGTCGGCGGCGATGGCACCGCGCGGCT
>NZ_JBKOTX010000385.1:0-2732 GCF_047086965.1 Roseovarius halophilus (ex Wu et al. 2025)
GATGGCGCGGGACACGCCGTGTTTGCAAGACAAGATCGCCAACCCGAAGTCGCGCGATGGCAACAACAAGATCCTGCACAAGCGGTTTGCGGGCGGGCACCTGACGATTGTGGGCGCCAACGCGCCCTCGGGTCTGGCCAGCCGGCCGATCCGGCTGCTGCTGTGCGACGAGGTGGACCGCTATCCCTTCAGCGCCGGCGCCGAGGGTGACCCGGTCAACCTTGCAAGGAAGAGGACGGTCACGTTCTGGAACCGCAAGATCGTGCTGGTCTCGACGCCGACGAATAAGGGCGCGAGCCGGATCGAGACTGCGTTCGAGGAAAGCGACCAGCGGCGGTTCTGGGTGCCGTGCCCCAGCTGTGGCACGGAGCAAGCGCTGATCTGGGCACAGGTCAAATGGGAGAAGGACGCGAGCGGAAGCCACCGCCCGGACACCGCGCACTACCACTGCGCGAAGTGTGAGGCGGCCTGGACGGATGAGACTCGCTGGGCGGCCATCGCCAAGGGCCGCTGGATCGCGGAGGCGCCGTTCAATGGAACGGCAGGCTTCCATCTCAACGAGATATACTCGCCCTGGGTGCGGCTTGAGGCCATGGCGAAGGCTTTCCTCTCGGCCAAGGCCGGTGGGGATGAGGCGATGAAGACCTTCGTCAATACCTCGCTGGGCGAGACCTGGGTTGAAAGCGGTGAGGCCCCGGATTGGCAGCGCTTGCAGGGGCTGAAAGAAGATTGGCGCGCGGGCACCGTGCCCGCGGGTGGTCTGTTCCTGACCGCTGGCGCGGATGTGCAGAAGGACCGGATCGAGGTTGACGTCTGGGCCTGGGGCCGGGGTTTGACAAGCTGGCTCGTCGACCATGCCGTCATCGAGGGCGGGCCCGGCGACCCGGGTTGCTGGCAGCAGCTGACGGAGCTGCTGGGCCGGACATGGCGACATGAGAGCGGTGAGCACCTGACCATCGCGCGGCTCGCGATCGACACGGGCTATGAGACCAGCGCGGTCTATGGCTGGGCGCGGCAGGTGGGCTTTGCGCAGGTGGCTCCGGTCAAGGGGCTTGAGGGGTTCAACCGGGCAAGCCCGGTGACGGGCCCGACCTTTGTGGACGCGACTGTCGGCGGCAAACGCCTGCGCCGCGGGGCGCGGCTGTGGTCTGTGGCGACCTCGACCTTCAAGGCCGAGACCTACCGCTTCCTGCGCCAGGACCGGCCAACGCCAGAAGAGATCACGGCCGGTGCATCGTTCCCAGCGGGAACGGTGCATCTGCCGACATGGGCCGACGGTGAGTGGCTCAAGCAGCTGACTGCCGAGCAGCTGGTCACCGTGAAGGGCAAGCGCGGCTTCTCGAAGCTCGAATGGCAGAAGCTGCGCGAGCGAAACGAGGCGCTGGACTGCCGGGTCTACGCCCGGGCGGCGGCCTGGATAGGCGGGGCTGATCGCTGGTCCGAGGCGCGCTGGCAGGATCTGGAGCGGTCGCTGGCCGTGGAACCGGATGGATCGGAGGACACGCCAGCCGTCACACCCTCGCGCCCATCAGCGCGGCGGCGGACGATGCGCTCGAATTACATGGGGTGATCAGGGCCCAAGCCCCTGCGCTGATAGCGCCAGGTGCCGGCGCAGACAGCGATCACGCTTGAGATGCCATTCGCGCCGCATTGCATCGATACGGGTTGGCAAGCGCTCGGCATAGATCAGGCACCACGCGTTGCCTCGTGTCGATTTCGCTCCGATGCCGGAATTATGCGCTGCCAGACGGCGTTCGAGATCGAGTGTCCATCCGACGTAGGTGCGATACCCACGGGAGGTCTGACTGCCAAGGACGTAGACAAACCCGGTCACGACAGCTTTTTGCGTCGGTCGCCGCGATGGCTCTTGAGCGGGCCGCGCCGCCGCGCGGCAATATTGTCGATGATCATGTGCAGACGTCGCTCGTCGATGTCCTCGGGGTCGAACGGCTTGCCGTACCATTCCAGCATCCGTTCGTGGTCCTCATGCTCGGGGTCGGCTATCGCTTCGAGAAATTCCTCGAACCCGCTGGTGCTGCCGACATCCTCGGGTGGGGCGCGGCGAGCCCCGGCGATGAAGCGCGGATATTCGACACCGGCGTCACCCTGCCGGACCTCACCGACGGTGATCCGGTGCTGCCAGTTGTCGCCGAAGTCGTAGACGTAGAGGAACTCGCGGACCCCGCGCTCCAGCACTGTGCCGAGACGCAGCGCCCTGGCCTGGTAGACCTTGCGCTCGTAGATCTCGTCGTCGGGAGACGGCACGCCGTAGATCCTGCCTGCGATCTCGAATTCGTAGAGGTGATAGTCCCACCAGTCCATCACGACCTGGATGATGTCATGCATCGCGGCCAATGTGGTCGAGAGTGGCACGTCCAGTTCGCGCCAGACCAGCGGGTCGGTTTCCTCGAGTTCAATTCGGACACGGACGACGATTTCGGACACGGCAAACTCCGGATTGCAACAGTCCGAACATAGAAGGTGATCGCAATGCCGACAATCACGGACCTTCGAGCGCGCCGCGACGCCCTTTCGGCGCAGCGATCCTCGGGCGTGGCGCGCGTCAGCTATGACGGCAAGACAGTGGACTACCGCAGCGTGGCTGAGATCGACCGGGCGATCGAGGCGCTGGATGAATCGGGCCAATGTCGGGATCATACGCCAAACGCCGCCCGCCGTCTGTGACTTCGTCACGCGCCGCTCAGCTTTCGGTGTCGATCCGGGCCAGACGG
>NZ_JBKOTX010000386.1:0-2720 GCF_047086965.1 Roseovarius halophilus (ex Wu et al. 2025)
GGCAGCAAGACGCCCTTGCAGGCGATGAAGGGCTGGCACAAACTCAAGCCCGAGCTGTTCAAGAAACAGCCATACCACCTTCCGGGATGTGACAGGTAGGAATGGAAGTTCTGTCCTTTCTCATCCCGATCTCGATCTTCCTCGGCGTCGTCGGACTTGGCGGGTTTATCTGGACACTGCGCACAAACCAGTACGACGACCCGGAAGGCGACTCTCGCCGCATCCTGTCAGATACCTACGACGACCACCCCGCCGAGGACTGACGGCACAAGGAGACCGGCGCTGGTCTGACCTCTCGCCGATGCCGGTGCCGCAGGAACGCCGGCCCTACAGCTTTGCGTGGGAGCCATCGCAGAGCGGCGCATTCGCGGAGGCCTTGCACCCACAGAAGAAGACCTTGCCATCCTTTTCGGGCGTATACTTCACAGGCGTGAAGTCGGTGCCCTTGTGGCTTCCGTCGCAGAACGGCTGCTTGCTGCTCTTGCCACAGGCGCACCAGAAGTAGGTCTTTCCAGCTTCGACATCCGTTGCAAACGGGGATTTCTGGGCGATAACGGGGTCCGACATGGGGGTTTCCTTTCCCTGTTGTGAGCGTTGTTTCGGGCACGCGGGGCACGTCCGCGACACAAGGTGATGCCGTCGCGCCGCCGATCAAGTCAAGGTGCGACGCCCGCGCGACCACCCGGCGCGCTCAGGCTAGATGGTCCGGGCCGACCCCGCGGTCGGCCAGGGCCTCCCTGAGACGCGCGAAGGCGCGTTCGCGCAACTGGCGCACGCGCTCCTTCGACACGCCGTAGTGGTCGCCCAGCCCTTCCAGCGTGGCGGGCGGGTCGCTTACCTGAGTGGCGACAATGATCTCGCGCTCGCGTCGGGGCAGTGTCGCAAGCGTCTCGGCCAGGACCGCCCGCAGATCCGCCGTTTCCAGCCGCTGCAGCGGCAGGGGTGCGTCCAGGCTCGCGGGATCGACCAGAAGAGCGATGCGTTCGGTGCCGTCTTCGTCCTGCGCCGGCGCGTTCAGGGACTGATCGCGGCCGGTGACGAGCGCGCGCAACTCGGCGGCGCGTTTCTCGCCTACGCCAAGCGATGCGGCAAGCTGTTTGTCCTGCTCGGCGCTGTCGGCCCCCCGGTCAGCGGGCGTCTGCGCGTCGAGACTGGCAAGACGCGCGACCGCCGCGCGGGTCTGGTGCGAGTTGGGCCGCCGCACGATGGACATGTTCGACCGTGCGTAATTCTGCACCTCGTCGCGCACCCACCAGGCCGCGTAGGTCGAAAACCTCAATCCGCGGTCGGTGTCAAAACGGTCAGCCGCCTTCATCAGGCCGATATTGGCCTGCTGCAACAGGTCCGGGTCGACCTCGCCGGTGTCGCGCCTGTAACGCTTGGCGATCGACGCCGCCAGGGGCGCGAAGGCGGCAAGCAGACGATCCCGCGCGCCCCGGTCGCCCCGGGTCTGCCAGGCGCGGATCAGCGCCTGCTCGCGGTCGTGGGACAGCATTCCGGGCGTGCGGACACGGTGGCTGCCGTTGGCGATGTTGGTGACGGGCTTGTTCATGGTGCGGGCCGATATGGTTTCGATACGAAACTACCCGCAGCGCCCCGCGCCTGTCAAACTGGTTTCGATACGCTATCAGTTTTCGAGGACACCGAGGTCGGCCAGCAGCGCGTCGCGCGCCCGGTCGCGCGCGACCAGATCCCCCAGATCGGTCCGCCCGGCGACGACGTCATCCTCACGGGGGAATTGCACCTGCGTGACGTAGGACATGAAGGCGTCCCGCAGGCCGGGGTCGAAATCCAGCGCCTCGGGGCGCGCCAGGCACTGTTCCAGCGCCGCGCGGGACGCCGCCACCGTCGCGATGCCATGAATCGCATAGAAGGCCTGGCCCAGCACGATCACCGGCTTGTCGAAGAACAGGCTCTCGAAGCCGACCGAGGAATTAAAGCGTTTCGGTTTTTACCTGCGACATATCCGGCGGCCTTGAAGAAGCTCCAACATTCGTTTGGTGAGAACATATCGCAGATGTCTCCGAGGGCTTCGAAGAGGTCTGTAAAGGTTCTGGCGCCAATCCTGCGCAGGTGCGCCTTGAGTTTCGAGAAGGCTTGCTCGACGGGGTTCAGGTCCGGGGAGTATGGCGGCAGGTAGAGGAACCAGCACCCGGCCTGCCGCAGTGCCTCTGCCGCCTCGACGTTGCGGTGCGTGGCAAGGTTGTCGAGGATGACGACAGTGCCAGGGTGCAGTTCCGGCACCAGCACCTCGCGGACATAGGCGGCGAAGGCGGGTCCGTCCATCGCGCCCTTGATCACCCAGGGCGCGATCAGCATCTCAGCCGTCAGCCCGGCGATGAATGTCTGCGTGCCCCGGTTTCCGAACGGCGCATTCATCTGCAGCCGCTGCCCGCACGGGGCAGGCCCCCGCAGGCGCGTGGGGTTCGTCTTCACGGAGGTTTCATCAATGAAGACAAGACGTTCCGGCTGTGCCCGCATGGCGGGCATGCGACGCTTCTGCCAATCCGGGCGCGCGCGCCTTACCTTGGCACGACGGCGCTCGGTGGCCACCAGCGACTTTTTTTTGTATGTGAAGCCGAGACGCGACAGGAGGCTGGCAATCGAGGAATGGTGGACCTTGTACCGGGGCACGGTTCTGAGACAGCGCGTTGCGCTGGTTAGGCCGCCATCTTAATCCCCGTGACGGCTTCGGGTTCAAGGGCTTTTTGCTCGGCCCT
>NZ_JBKOTX010000387.1:0-2689 GCF_047086965.1 Roseovarius halophilus (ex Wu et al. 2025)
CGGCCCGCCCCGATCGCCGACGTGGCGCGCGACGCCTCCACCGCCGCGCTCGCCGGCGAGATGGCGCAGACGCTGACCGAGGCGCGCGAAACGGGCCGCATGGTGCTGGAGCTTGACCTCGACCAGGTCGCGCTGGATTACCTGGTGCGGGACCGCATGGCGCTGGACGAGGAGGAGCTGGGCGCGCTCATGGCCTCGCTGCGCGAGCGCGGCCAACAGACCCCGGTGGACGTGGCCGAGATCGGGCCGGGCCGGTACGGCCTCATCTCGGGCTGGCGCCGGTGCCAGGCGCTGCGCCGGCTCCACGCGGAAACCGGCGAGGCGCGGTTCCGCACCGTGCTGGCATTGCAGCGCCGCCCGTCGGAAGCCTCCGAGGCGTACCTCGCCATGGTCGAGGAAAACGAGATCCGCGTCGGGCTGAGCTATTACGAACGGGCCCGGATCGCCGCGCGCGCGGTGGAACAGGGCGTGTTCGACACCGACCGGGCGGCGTTGCGCCACCTCTACCACGCGGCGCCTGCACAATCGCATGTCCGGCGCCGAAACCGGCGCGGACCCCGCCGACGCCCAAGCCGAGCCAGCGCCCGAGCATCACGACGCGCCCCACGCGCTCGACGCGGGTTCCGAGCAGATGCAGCACACCCCGACGCTGCGGCTGTCGGCTTGGCTGGTCTCTTACGCGGTGGCATTGTTCTCGCTGCCGGTGGGCGCCTGCCTCATCACCTACAACCTGATCCGTGGCGAAAGCCTCCGGCTGACCTCCCAGACGGCGGCGCTGACCGGCACTTTCATCGCGTTCCAGGCCTTCGGAACGACGGCGCAGGCCCTCGAGGTGATGCAGGCCGCCATTCTGTAACGCACGATCCCGCAATGCGGGCGCGGCGCATCCCCGGCGGCACATGTCAGCCGGGGATTTTCTCTTTGTGTGGCGCGCAACCCCGGCTACCATCCGGGCAGTCAGCAACAGACACACGGCCCGCCATGTCCCGGACACCCCTGACCCTTGCCGTCTTCACCACGTTCGTCCTCGTGACCGGTACGGCCGGCGCGGCGGCGGCGCCATGCGGCGACACCTCTGCCGGGTTCGCGGCGTGGAAAACCGAATTCGCGACCGAGGCGGCGCGCGCCGGGGTCGGCAAGCGCGGATTGCGCGCGCTCGCGAATGCCCGCTATGCCACGCGCACCATCGCCGCGGACCGCAACCAGAAAAGTTTCAGCTATACCCTCGAAAAATTCATGCGGGTGCGCGGCGCCTCGGTGATCGTGGCCCAGGGCCGCGACCGCAAGGCGCGCAATCCCGGCTTCTATGCCGCGCTGGAAAAGCGCTACGGCGTGCCGGCCGGCGTGCTGATCGCGATCCACGGCATGGAAACCGGGTTCGGCCGCTTCATGGGCGACAGCCGCGTTGTGTCGGCCATCACCACGCTGGCCTATGATTGCCGCCGCGCCGATTTCTTCAAGCCCCACGCCATCGGCGCGCTCAAGCTGGTCGATCGCGGCACGATCACCGGCGACACGATCGGCGCGCGGCACGGCGAGTTGGGCCACACGCAGTTCCTGCCGGGAAATGCCCTGACCTACGGGGTGGATGCCAACGGCGACGATCAGCTCGATTTCTACAGCCAGTCCGATGCGCTGGCCTCGACGGCGAATTTCCTGCGCCAGAAGGGCTGGCAGCCGGGCCGCGGCTACCAGCCGGGCGAGCCGAACTTCTCGGTGATCAAGCAATGGAACGCCGCCACGGTCTACCAGAAGGCCATCGCCATCATGGCCGGGCAAATCGACGCGCGCTGACACGGCGCCCGGCACACGCTTAACGAGAAATCATCAATCCGCCACATTTTACTCCAATTGCCCGCAGATTTCCGGTGTTTAACCAAGTTAACGGAGAAGCCGGAGACTTGAAAATGCAAGCGTCTGCCCATGGAACTGTCACCGCCCTGGAGTACCGGACATGTCCGGACCTCGACTTCGCCGATATCGTCGAGGAATTCGATATCGCCTTCCGCATGGTGGATGCGACCAAGCGTTCGCTCACCTGGGACTGCGAGGACATCGCCATCATCGAACGGGACAACCTGCGTGTCTGCATGGGGTGGCTGCCGCCCGAACAGCCCGGCGCGCCGTGGTACCTCGTGGTCGCCGTCGGCCCGACGGCACGGGATCGCACCACATCACAGGCCACGTTCATGGGCCGCGAAGGGCTGGATTACCTAACGGACCGGATCATCGAGCGCACGTCCGAGTTCCTCCCGGCCGACGCGGTGATGCGCGGCGAGGCCGGACAGCCGGTCGGCCCGGACCTGATCGACAACCTGCTGGAACTGCTGCGCCACCCGGTCGCCGGCAGCGACGCGCCCCCGGTGGACGATCCGCGCACCGAACGGCCGGGGGACACCTTCGCCCCCGAGGCAGAACCGGTGGCCGACGAAACCCTGTCGGAACCGGTGGACGCCAACCCGGCCCCCCGGTCCGTGATGCGGCGTTTCGGCCTGTCGGACATGGACGGGCTCGCGCCGGTCCTGAGCGGCGCGGCAAGCCGGCCCCTGCGCCTGTCGATCCACACCTTCGCGCTCACGCTCATGCTGCATGTCCCGGCGCTTGGCGCGTTCCTGTTCGCTTACACGCTGCTGCGCGACGCCTCCAGCGTCGCGGCCTGACCTGCCCGCCGCGGCGCCGCCGCCCTGCC
>NZ_JBKOTX010000388.1:0-2682 GCF_047086965.1 Roseovarius halophilus (ex Wu et al. 2025)
CCGTGGGGCGCTGCGGGTCGGCGCGGGGCTGGTCACGTTGGGCGTGCCGCCGGCGGCCCAGCAGGAGGCAGCGGCGCAGCTCACGGCGATCATGCTGAACCGGGTGCGCGATGCGGCCGCGCTGGACAAGATCCTTGAGGACGGCCGCATCAACGCGCTCTGCCTTGGCCCTGCGCTGGGGCTGCGCGAGGACAGGGCGGCGTTGGTGCGGGCCGCTTTGCAATGCGGGCGTCCGACAGTGCTGGACGCGGATGCGCTGACGCTTCTGGCGGGCGATCCCGCGCTGTTCGCCCTTTTGCATGACAGATGCGTTCTGACGCCGCACGCGGGGGAACTCGCCCGCCTGTTCCCGGATATCGCCGAAAAACTGGCCGTCCCCGCAACCACGGGCCCGGCCTGTTCAAAGGTCGACGCGGCCCGCGACGCGGCCAGCCGCGCCGGCTGCACCGTCCTTTTCAAGGGGCCGGACACGGTGATCGCCGGCCCCGATGGCCGCTGTGCCCTCAACTCTAGCGCCTATGACCGTGCCGCGCCTTGGTTGGCGACGGCCGGGGCGGGCGATGTGCTGGCGGGGATCATCGCTGGGCTGCTGGCGCGGGGTCTTCCCCCGCAACAGGCCGCGGAAACCGCCGCCTGGCTGCATACCGAATGCGCCCTGTCCTTCGGCCCGGGCCTGATCGCCGAAGACCTGCCCGAGCAAGTGCCTGGTGTCTTGCGGGCGCTGTAGGGGCCTCCCGGCGCGGCTTCGCCTGCGGCCGATGCGCGTTTTGCCCTCGCATCCCCGGCCCGGCTTTGCTATCTGGTCCGGACGCGGGCTGACGGGCCGCGTGCGGGTGTGGCGGAATTGGTAGACGCACTTGGTTTAGGTCCAAGCGCCGCAAGGCGTGGGGGTTCAAGTCCCTCCACCCGCACCAGATCGAACCGGCCTCGTCCGGCGCGCGGGTCCGCCGCATCACCGGCCGGACCACGCCCCGGCGGACGGCGTGCCTCAGGGCCGCGGCGCGGTGGATGCGGCGCGGAAGTGTTTGGACAGTTTCAGCCCCTGGCCCTGGTAGTTCGACTTGATCGCCTGGCCGTAGAGAGCGGCGGGGCGCTCGGACATGCGCTCGTAGACCAGCCGCCCGACGATCTGGCCGTGTTCCAGCACGAAGGGCGCCTCGTGGCAACGCACCTCCAGCACCCCGCGCGATCCGGCCCCCCCGGCGCCGTCCCAGCCGAAGCCCGGATCGAAAAAGCCTGCGTAGTGCACCCGAAACTCGCCCACCATGGCCAAGTAGGGGGCCATTTCCGCGGCGTAATCGGGGGGGATGCTGATCGCTTCGCGGCTGACCAGGATGTAGAAGGCCCCCGGGTCGAGGATGATGCGGCCCTGTGCGGTGCGCACCTCTTCCCAGTAATCTGCCGGATCGTGGTGGTCGACCCGGGCAAGGTCCACCAACCCGCTGTGCCGCTTGGCGCGATAGCCCACCAGATCGCCCTTTCCGGGCCGCAGGTCCACCGAGAACCCCAGCCCCTCGGAAATGACCGGGTCGCCCGTGACGATGGGCGTCCGTGAGTGCACCGCGCGCAGGGCGTCGTCGCTCAGGAAGGTGTGCCCCTGCCGGAAGATGATCTGGTTGAGCGATTGGCCCGGCTGGGCCAGCACAGAAAAGCTCTGGGGGCAGATCTCGGCATAAAGCGGGCCGTCATAGCCCTCGGGGACGCGGTCGAACTCCACGCCCGAGTCGGTGATGATCCGGGTCATCAGGTCGAGCCGCCCGGTGGAGCTTTTGGCGCTGGCGGCGGCGGTCATGCCTGCGGGCAGCCTCAGGCGCTCCATCAACGGAATCACATAGACACAGCCCTTTTCCAGCACCGCCCCGCCGGTCAGCGTGATGCGGTGCATGGTCAGCTCGTCCAGCCGCTGCATCACCGTGCGGTCCTTTCCGGCCAGGAACGAGGCCCTTACCCGGTAGGCCGTGTCGCCCAGCCGCAGATCGAGCGAGGCCGGCTGCACCTGGTCGTTGAGGATGGGTGCGGCGGCCTCGATGCGCCCCTCGGCGATCATCGCCCTGATCTGGTGGTCGGCCAGGACGCCGCTTGCAAAGCCTGCTGTCATGCCGTTCCTTTCCCAAGGGTCGTGGTCGGATGCAAAACCGCCCGCCGCGCGCATGCGCCGACGGGCGGTCTTGTTGGTCGGGCTAGCAGGATTCGAACCTGCGACCTTCCGTCCCCCAGACGGACGCGCTACCAAGCTGCGCCATAGCCCGACTTGCTGCGTTACATACTAAATCCGCCCCGCGCCGCAAGGCCGAATTGGCGTTTTGTCGGCGCATCGGGGCGATCACCGTGGCGAGAGGCGGTCGCGCAGGGCCTGCATGCGGTCCAGCAGGGGGGCGATCTCTGCGGCGCGGGCGCGCAACTGGCGCTCGGGCTGGGGGATGTGGCTCAGCAGGTGCATCAGGCGCGGCGGCGCTTGCGAGTCGGTATCGGCCGGATCGGCAGGGATGGCGGCCAAGGCGGCGGCCGGTACCTTGGGCATGGTCTGGTCGGCCGCGTCACTCGGGGCGGGACGGGGCGGATCGACAGGCAAGGGCGTGGCCTCGGCCGCCGGTGTGGCAGCGCCGCGCGGGGGCGGGTTGGCCACCGTGGCGGCGGGGGCCTTGGCCGGCACAGCCTCGGGTTCCGGTGCCGCCTCGGGCG
>NZ_JBKOTX010000389.1:0-2568 GCF_047086965.1 Roseovarius halophilus (ex Wu et al. 2025)
GGACTAAGCCGCTCCGCGGCATTGGTGCCTGTGGCGGATGTGGTGAACTGGGCAATCCGGCACGCATTTTGTGATCTCGGGGATCTGGCTGACGATTGGGGCCTTCTCAATCATCAGTCAGGAGGTTCCCATGACAGAGAAGCGAGTAAGCCCGCTGCGCCAGCGGATGATGGAAGACATGCGTATCCGGGGCATGGGCGACAAAGCCCAGAAGGCTCACATACGGGCGATCAAGGATTTCGCGGCCTTCCTTGGCCATTCGCCTGATACCGCAACGCCAGAAGAACTGCGCGCCTATCAGCTTCATATGACCAACGTTGGGGTCACACCGTCAACCTTCAATGCCCGGATCGTGGCGCTCAGGTTCTTCTTCGGCATGACCTGCGGGCGAGAGGAGATGAAGCGCTACATGCAATTCCGCACCGAACCGCGGAAGCTGCCGGTCGTTCTCAGCGTCGAAGAGGTGTCCGACATCCCGATGGCGGCACCTGGGCCAGGGCTGAAGTATCGGGCCGCGCTCAGCATCTCATACGGTGCCGGGCTCAGGGCGGCTGAGGTCTGTAACCTCAAGATCGGCGACATCGACAGCGATCGGATGCTGATCCATGTTGAACTGGGCAAAGGGCAGAAAGACCGCAAGGTTATGCTGTCGCCGGGACTGCTGGACTTGCTGCGCACATGGTGGCGCGAGGCGCGCCCGGAAGGTTGGCTGTTTCCCGGCAAGCCCAAGATCAACCCGATCTCACCGCGGCAACTGAACCGGGCGTTCACATCAGCCAAACATATGGCTGGCGTCACCAAGCCTGCGACCTTGCACACGTTGCGGCACAGCTTCGCCACGCATTTGCTGGAAGCCAACACCGACGTGCGCGTCATTCAGGTGCTCCTCGGCCACGCCAAGCTGACGACCACTGCACGATACACCCATGTGGCCACCAAGACGATCCGCGATACCGTCAGCCCCTATGAGATGCTGGCCAGGTTGCAGGATCAGACAGTAAAGCGAAGCCTGGAGTGACCGGTCCGGGCGTTGCCCCGGCCCAGGCTGGAGATCGCTGATATCTTCCGCGCTCATGGTCCTGCGTGGCGGCGGGCCAATGCGGGGCGTTTCAGCCTGTCACAGCTCAAAGTGATGTCATCCATCGAAGCCTGCCGGACCGAGGCGCTCGGCGGGCATGTGGCGGGCTGTGCCAAATGCGGCCATCATCACATCGCCTATAACTCCTGCAAAAACAGACACTGCCCCAAGTGCCAAGGGCCAGCGGCGCGCGACTGGATGGAGGCCCGCGCCGAAGACCTGCTGCCCGTGGAGTATTTCCACGTCGTCTTCACGCTGCCCGCCGAGATTGCGCAGATCGCCTATTGGAACAAGAAGGCGGTCTACGGGCTGCTGTTCAAAGCGTCGGCCGAAACGGTGATGACCATCGCCGCCGATCCCAAGCGCATGGGCGCGAAGGTGGGTCTGACCAGCGTCTTGCACACTTGGGGGTCTGCCATGACCCACCATCCGCATATCCACATGATCGTACCGGGCGGCGGCCTGTCGCCTGACGGTGCCAGGTGGGTCGCCTGCCGCCCCGGGTTCTTTTTGCATGTGCGGGTGTTATCGCGCCTGTTCCGGCGCCTGTTTCTGGAAGGGCTGATGGATCTGCATCGCGCCGGACGGCTTGCCTTCTTCGGCGATCTCGAACGGCTGGCGCATGCAGATGCCTTCGCCACTTGGCTCGCTCCGTTCCGCAAATCCGAATGGGTGGTCTATTCCAAACCGCCCTTTGGCGGCCCAGAGGCCGTGCTCGCCTATCTGAGCCGATACACCCACCGCGTGGCGATCTCGAACCATCGCCTGGTCAGTGCCGACGCCGACACCGTGGCCTTCCGCTGGAAGGACTACCGCGTCAAGAATGGCGACCGCCAGAAAGTCATGCGCCTCGCCACGCCAGAGTTCATCCGCCGATTCCTGATCCACGTCCTTCCTGACAGGTTCCACCGCATCCGCCACTACGGCCTGCTGGCCAGCAGCGCTCGCAAAGCCAATCTCACCAAAATCCGCAAACTGCTCTGCGTCCAGCCACCAGATCAGGCAGATGCCCAAGACGCTGAGCCAGACGTCACCCCGCTCACGCTGCGTGAACCATGCCCATGCTGCGGGGGCCCCATGCGCATTATCGAGATCTTTCTGCGCGGGCAGACACCGATGTCGCGGGCCCCACCGAGGGAGCAGGCCGCATGACCGACCGCCCGTCACAGATCATCAACACATGCTGGCTGCACCCCACAGGCCCGGCCCAAGCCATCTGCGCCGATAAGGTATCAGCACGGTCCCAGACCACAAAACCGACCAGCCCGGCGGGCAGCGCTTGGCGACTGGGATGGGAAGCCCGCATCCGCAGCCTCGTGCAAAAGGCCAAACGGCCCGGTGAAACCGCCGTCGCATCAACCGTCAGCGCACTTTACCCATAGCATCACCAAGACCCTCGCGGCTTCGACCTTGGGAGGTTTTCCAACGCGGGTCGTCCGCCCACCAAGACACAACCCTCACGCCGCGACCCGCATCAGAAAACCTTCACC
>NZ_JBKOTX010000390.1:0-2490 GCF_047086965.1 Roseovarius halophilus (ex Wu et al. 2025)
TGAACCAGACCGGGTTTACCGGAGAGCCAAAAGCTCAGAAGGTAAGCTATGACCAAAGGGAACCCAGGGAACCGTTTTTCGACAGAGGTACGTGCGCGCGCGGTGCGCATGGTTCTGGAGAACGAAGCGGATTACAAATCGCGGTCGCAGGCGGTCGCCTCCATCGCGGAGAAGTTCGGATGCAGTAGCGCTACGCTGCGCGATTGGGTCAACAGGCAGGCCATCGAGGATGGTGATCGCGACGGCCTGACGCAGTCAGAGCGCGAGGAGCTCAAGGCGCTGCAGCGGGAGAACCGCGAACTCAAGCAGGCCAACGAGATCCTGCGCAAGGGCGAGGCCTTTGTCCGCCATTGGTCCGAGGACAATGGACGAGCGCTTTTTTCGCAGCGGCGGACCTCGACCGCCAACGGAAGAGATGATCATGTTCATCCACTGCCCGGCAGGGCATTGCGAAGCAATGTCCCGAGAGGGGATGATCATCGCGGTGAGTACGGCGTCGAGGCGATCTGCAGGGTTCTGCCGATCGCGCCGTCCACCTACCACCACCATCAGGCGGTCGAGCGCGACCCGTCCAAAGCGTCCCTGCGGGCGCAGCGCGACACCGAGCTCAGCCCGAAGATCAAGGCGTGCTGGGAGGCCAGCGGAAAGCGCTACGGGGCCGTGAAGGTCTGGTACGATCTGGCTGAGAATGACGTGGTGGCTGCCCGCTGCACAGTGGTGCGCCTGATGAAAGAGATGGGAATACATGGCGTTACCCGCGGAAAGGGCAAGAAGACGACGTGTCGCGATCCGGCGCTGCCATGCCCCGAAGACAAGGTGAACCGCGCCTTCAAGGCGCCGGCGCCGAATGTTCTCTGGGTGGCCGACTTCACCTATGTGCGCACCGCCGTCGGGTTCGTGTACGTCGCCTTCATCATCGATGTCTTCGCCCGCTACCTCGTGGGCTGGCAAGTCTCCTCGTCGCCCAACACCAAGCTGGTTCTCGACGCACTGGAGCAGGCGCTTTCCGCCCGCAATCCCGACCGCGATCGGCTGACCCACCACAGCGATCGCGGCGTCCAGTACCTGTCGATCAAATATTCCGAGCGCCTTGAAGAGGCCAGGATCGGAGCCTCGGTCGGCAGCGTGGGGGACTCGTACGACTGTGAATATGGTATTGCAGTCTGATGGCCTGACTCATCTTACGATTGACTTCGTGTCATTGCGTTGACGTGTCGACCATCAGGTTGCCCCGGCAGCGGGCGAGATGTGACTTCATAGGAGCCTGACGGTCGGCGTACCATCACAGTCCTGTCCTCTTCGATCGGTGCCTGGGCCATTCCAGCGAAAGGGCCTTCCATGAATCATGTCATCATTGGCGTAGACACGCATAAAGCCAACCACATTGCCGTTGCGATAGACGCGCAGGGCGCCCGTCTGGGCTGCACGACCATTTCCACTACGCTGAAGGGATACCGAGATTTAGAAACCTGGGCGTCCCGGTTCGGTCAGATCAAAGCCTTCGGGATTGAGGGCACCGGCTCATTCGGTGCGGGCCTGTCCAGAGAGCTGCTGGCCAAGGGTCACGAGGTTCTGGACGTCATGCGCCCCAATCGCCAACTGCGCTACCTTCATGGCAAATCCGACAGCCTCGACGCCGAAAGCGCGGCGAGGTCGGTGCTGAACGGGCAAGCCACGGCTCAGGCCAAGGCGCAGACCGGGTCATCCGAGATGATCCGGCATCTGAAGGTTGCGCGGGACAGCGCGGTGAAGGCCAAGTCCCAGGCGATGATCACGCTGAAAACGTTGATCGTGAATGCGCCAGCCGACCTTCGTGATACGCTCGATAGAGTCCGGGGGCGGATCACTCTGGTACGCCATGTGGCGGCGATGCGGCCAGGAGAAATCACGTCCCCAACGGCTTCCGCCAAGACGGCCATGCGCGCGATCGCGCGGCGCTGGCTCGCGCTGCATGAGGAAATCGAGGCGCATGACCGAGAGCTTGACCGGTTGGTGCGAGAGAGAGCCCCCGAGCTGATGCAGGCGCACGGCATCTCCACGATGACCGTGGCCGAGATGCTGATCCTCGTGGGGGATAACCCCGAGCGGATCCAGTCTGAAGCTGCCCTGGCCAAGCTCTGTGGCGTCTGTCCGATCCCGGCCTCCAGCGGCAAGACGAACAGGATGCGTTTGAACCGCGGCGGCAACCGGCAAGCCAACGCTGCCATCTACCGTGTCGCCATCGTCCGCATGCGCGACGACGAGCGAACGAAAACCTATGCCGCCAGACGAAGGGCAGAAGGCAAAACCCGGCGCGAAATCGTGCGCTGTATCAAGCGGTACATTGTGCGCGAAATATACCGCGCCCTGTGCGCATCATCGGCCCGGGCACCCGCCGCTTGACAAACATAGGAGCATCAATGCCCTCGCCGAGACCATCAACGGCTTGTACAAGGCCGAGGTCATCGAGCACGAGGGGCCGTGGCGCGGCAAGAAAGACGTCGAGCTTGC
>NZ_JBKOTX010000391.1:0-2477 GCF_047086965.1 Roseovarius halophilus (ex Wu et al. 2025)
CCGCATACTGAGGCCTCACAGAAGTTCGCACTCGATCACATGCTCGAACGGTCAGAAATTTCTTGCACTACGGGCGGCAACCACAGAAGCAGCCTGTTAGAGGCGCGAAGCGCTCCGGGTCGCAGGTCGCTTGGCCATCGTCGTCTCGGACGTGGCAATGGGCGATGGTCGCGCCCGCCTCGAATGCGGCACGCGTGCTGTCGACCTGTTCCTCGATGGTGATGTTCGCCGACACCAGCGCCGCGCCCATTTCGCCGCCATGGGCGTCTGGACGGTGGAACCAGTCGATGTCGTACCAGGCAGGCTGGAAGTCCGACGCCTCGATGGCGATGAACCCGGAGAAGCGGTTTGGGTGCAGGGCCGCGAGCTGCAGCGCGATGCGTCCGCCCATCGAGCAGCCGGCCAGTATCGGGGCGTCGAGTGCCAGCGCGTCCATGAGCGCGAGGATGGGCGCGATGCAATAGATCGTCACCTCGGTCTTGTCGACGTCGATGGGCCGGAACATGCGGATCTGGCTCGAGAACTGGTCCATCAGAAAGACGTTTGGGTATATGCAGAGGTTGCGAAGCGACTGCACCATCCAGCGCGCGCGGGTCTCGCCGTGCTTTTCGACGTACTCGTCCCACCGCATGTAGGCCGGTCGGTTCGACGCGTCAGCCCAGATGTTCCAGAGCAGGATGTGACCGTGGTCGAATGCGTAGAAGCCGCCGCGCTGCTGGTCCCACTTGGAGGCGTCGTTGGCCTTGATTTTGTCCTCTTTGCCCTCCTGGCCGCGCCGCGACGTGGTCTGAACGTAGTTCCAGTGCACCGAGGAGACATGGTAGCCGTCGGCGCCGTTCTCGGCCTGGAGCTTCCAGTTGCCGTCGAAAGTGTAGGTGGACGATCCGCGCAGCACTTCGACACCCTCGTCAGATTGGTCGACGATCAGGTCGATGAGCTTCGTGGTTTCGCCGAGATACTCCTCGATCTCGGGCACGTCATGGTTCAGCGAGCCCCACAGGAAGCCGCGATAATTGCCGAGCTTGACCCGGCGCAGGTCGTGGCTGCCATCCTTGTTGAAGTCCTCGGGATAACCCGCATCCTTGGGGTTCTTTACCTTCAGCAGACGCCCATCGTTCGAGAACGTCCAGCCGTGGAACGGGCAGGTAAAGGTCTTGGTGTTGTTGCGCTTGAACCGGCACAGCATGGCGCCGCGATGCGTGCAGGAATTGACCAGCGCGTGAAGCTCGCCGGCCTTGTCGCGGGTGATGACAACCGGCACGCGGCCGAGATGCACTGTGAAATAGTCACCGGGGTTCGGGATCTGGCTCTCGTGCGCCATGAAAACCCAGTTACCCTCGAAGAGCTCGGCATCGGTGAACATGTCGCGGCGGGCGCGGTAGATGCCGTTGTAGTCACCCTCCTCGACGATGCCTGTCAGCCGCTTTTCCATGCTGGCCAGGTTGGCTTCGGTGAACATTGGCTTCCTCCTCCTCCTCTTGCGTCGTTGGTCCGTCAGGACCGTGCGGCGACCGCGTGGGTCGTCCGCCCGCGGTCCCGCCGGAACTGGTCGATCTTGTCTTCGTCGATCTCCACGCCGAGCCCCGCCCCCTCTTCGATCTGGCCATCGATATGGAAACCGAAGATGGCGTAATCTGGGTCTACGGCCCCGGCGACGAAAGCGTCATCGCGTTCACTTCGTTCGGGATCGAAAACCTGCAAGGGCTCATCGAGATGGATCGTGACCGCGCGCGTTGACCTTGCTGTGGCCTACGCCGGATGCTTACGACGTGTCCATGGGGCCTGCCTTATCAGTATATGATGATCCTGGTTGTCCCGCCGCCGTTGGGGGCGGCGGGGGTTGGGTGTGTGGTCTCCGGGTTTTTCAAATCGTGCGCGCGCAGGGCCTGCGGCCCTGTCGCGGGGGGCACCGGACGGGTGTCCGGAGCCCTTCGGGTTGGTGGGTTGGTTGGGGGAGTGTCCGGCGCGGAGCGTCATGTCCCTGACGGAGCTTGAGTGCTGAGTTCATTGGTCTCAACAAGACCTGCGCTCTCCGTGGTCCTGTCCGGGATCACCTTATCCAGAAGGTTTGCCAAGTCTTCGGTGTGAAGCTCCCGCGTGTCGATGAGGGCCTCAGCGATGCGCTCCAGCGCGGCGTGGTGACGGGTCAGGGCGGCGCGCGTCTCGGCCTCGGCTGTCCGGAGGGCGTCCTCGACCCTTGTCCGGGACTGCTGCGCGAGCAGCCGTGCGGTGATGTCAGGTGATTGCCAGGTCAGGGTGTCCCCGAGGCCGAGGCGCATCTCGGCGTCGGTCAGGAGCTGGGTGGCCATCGCGAGGTCGCTTTCGTCGCCGCCGCCGGCGCCGCTCGAGACCTCCTCGAACACCAGCGCTTCGGCCGCGCGTCCGCCGAGGCAGGTCCGGACGAGGGCGTCGATGCGCGCGCGGGTCAGGAAATCATGCTTGGGCCGCTCGACCGCCCCGCCGCCGGCCCGGAGCGT
>NZ_JBKOTX010000392.1:0-2444 GCF_047086965.1 Roseovarius halophilus (ex Wu et al. 2025)
CCGAGAGACCGCTTCGAGGCTCTCCCCGCGCAGCAGACGTTGTACAATCGCTAGTTTCCGTTTCGCCGAAAAGCGCTTCGCACCACCGGCCACGGCCCCCCTCTGTCAGGGTAGTTGTCACTGCTGGTAATTTTGGAATTATGATCTGAGGCGGGCGGGACAGGATGAAGACTTGGCATATTCACCGGAACGAAGGGCCGCGGTTGTCGCGAAGATGCTGCCTCCGAATAATGCGTCGTTGAGCCGTCTTTCGAAGGAAGAAGGGATCAGCGTTGGGACGCTTGGCAAGTGGCGTGCCGAGGCGCGCGCGCAGGGGCAGTTTCTGCCTGATGCGCAGGCCGGCCCTGATGGCTGGACCTCGGAAGACAAACTCTCGGCGGTGATCGAAACGGCCGCGATGAACGAAACGGATCTGAGCGCCTACTGTCGCCAACGCGGCCTGTATCCGGAGCAGATCGAGGTCTGGCGGCAGGCCTGTGGGCGAGCCAACGACTGGGAGCGCACGGCGACCCAGCGGATCACGCGTGAAACGAAGGACGACAAGAAACGCATCCAGGCGTTGGAGCGTGAACTGGCCCGCAAGGAGAAGGCGCTGGCGGAAGCCGCTGCTCTGATGGTCCTGCGAAAAAAGGCGGCCGCGATCTGGGGCCCAGAGGGAGGCGAGGACGTATGACGCCTGCTCAAGATCGCCGGCAAATCATTGCCCTCATTGACGAGGCGCTGGCTGCCGGCGCGCGGCCGATCACCGCGTGCGCCGAGTTCGGGCTTCATCCACGCACGCTGCGGCGCTGGCGGGACACAGACGGCGCGGTCTGCGAGGATGGCCGCCCGACAGCGGAGCGCCCCGCGCCTTTCAACAAGCTGGACGATGAGGAACGCGACCGGATCGTGGCCACCTGCAATGATCCGGAATTCGCCAGTCTTCCGCCAAGCCAGATCGTGCCTCGGCTGGCCGACCAGAATATCTATATCGCCTCGGAAGCAAGCTTTTACAGGGTTCTGCAGGAACGTGGCCAGAACCACCGCAGGGGTCGTTCCCAGCCGCCTGCGCGCCGCAAGCCGCCGACCAGCTTCGCGGCAACCGGCCCATGCGAGGTCTGGTCATGGGACATTACCTGGCTGCCCGGCCCGATCCTCGGCAGCTTCTTCTACCTCTATCTCATCGTCGACATCTTCAGCCGGAAGATCGTCGGCTGGGAGGTCCATGAGCGCGAGACCGCGGACTTCGCCGCGCAGGTGCTGAGACGTGCCGTCCGGGCCGAGCAATGCCTCACCAGCCCACTGGTCCTGCACGCTGATAATGGCAGCCCGATGAAAGGCGCGACCATGAAGGCGACGATGGAGCAGCTCGGCGTCACCGCCTCCTTCAGCCGGCCCCGAGTCAGCAACGACAACCCATTCTCCGAGGCCCTGTTCCGCACCTGCAAGTATCGCCCCGAATGGCCGCCGCGGGGCTTTGCGACGATCGAGGCCGCGCGTGCCTGGGTTCAGGAGTTCGTGACATGGTACAATATCGAGCATCGTCACAGTGCCATCCGCTTCGTCACGCCCGACGCACGCCATCGCGGGGAGGACCGGGCGCTGCTCGAAAGTCGCCATCGCGTCTATCAGAGTGCCCGTGCGGAACGCCCAGACCGCTGGTCACGTCACACGCGCAACTGGACGCCCATTGATACGGTCTGGCTCAACCCGGAGCGCGAAGGCCATGGAGCCGCCGACGCGCTCCCCCATGAAGCTGGCGGCGGCGGCACCATGGCCGACCCCGAAAACCGCGCCGCCTGAAATCGTATGCCAGTGACAACTTCCTTGAAAAACACCGCGGCCCCGCCGTCGCCAGCGTTGTGGGCGCGCGCCGCCGGGGCCGTGGCCTCCCTCGCGCCAGGTGTCGAGCTGTTCTTGTCGTCCATGGTCCATTCTCCTTCGATGGAAAATTAGCGCTATGAACTGTCTCAGGAAACCGTGCCCCAACCCAGATTTCTAGTTCATCGCAGCTATCAAGAGGCGAAGATGAACAAGAAATCCTCCGTTACGAAAACCTCAAATCTGTCCCAAAGGCGCTGACGTCAGACATCCGGGGCGACGAGGGTTTCGGGGCCACCTGCCCGAGCATCCGGGCCCGTACCGTCTTTGTCGATTGGGAAGATCACGAGGGCACCTACGGATTTGAGCAGGTCAATTACTGACCGTCCGAATCTGACAGAAGGACTCGACACCCGAAAAAGAGAATCCCCCGCAAGGCGGCAACCATGCGAGGGCTCAAAGAACAACGGAATTGGCGTTCCGTTAGGTCAACTCAAACTGTGATTGTATTCTAGCAGTCCCGACAGTCAAGGCAACGAAAAAACGGTCCCTTCTCGATCTCTGTGGGTTGCCGGGCTCATCAAGGGTTGAACGGGCGCTACATTTTGTGCGGCCGGTAGGCGCGTCCGGCGCGTAGAACTCAA
>NZ_JBKOTX010000393.1:0-2431 GCF_047086965.1 Roseovarius halophilus (ex Wu et al. 2025)
CGCGCCAGGTGTCGAGCTGTTCTTGTCGTCCATGGTCCATTCTCCTTCGATGGAAAATTAGCGCTATGAACTGTCTCAGGAAACCGTGCCCCAACCCAAGATCGGCCTGCTGCTCCGGGATCGCAACAGTGCCGGTTTCGTCGACGGCAACTCCGCCCTCGAATGGTTCACCTACGATGACGAGGTCGCACTGCGCGAAGGGACAACGACCTTGCCGCTGGAGATTTCCGTGCCCGCCGACGCTGGCGGTCGCTATTTCTTCGACCTTGCCCTGTTCGTCCTCGAAAACGGTAGCGATGAGCAGGACATGGTCCGCCTCGGTTACAATGTCCCGCTCGACCTGACAGTCACAGGCACGCGCATCGTTCAGCGGGTCGAGCCACGATCAGCGGAACTCCGGGTCAGGCAATTGGAAGAGCGGTTCTTGACGGAATTGACGCTTGAGGCGGAGAATGTCGGCAACGATCTCGTCACCTTCGTCCACAACTACCGTGTGAAATGGGTCGGAGAGTCCAAACCGTTTCTCGTCGCCAGCGGCAGTAGCCAACCTATCAGTTATCGTCCGCTGGAGCGGGGTACCGTCCGCTCTCTGATCCCCAGGCGACTGCCTGCGGGCGACTATGAAATCGATGTATATCTCCAGTACGCGGGTCGCCGTACACCGACCTCCACATTGGCGGTGACCATCGCGGATACGACTTCGAACGAACGCTCTGTCGAGATATCCAAGACCCAGAACATTTTCTCGGAGCCACGAATGGTTCAGTTCGAACTGCCACGTGGCGCGACCCGCTCGCAGATCGTGAAAGTCAGAAACTACGGAACGACGTCGGAAGTGCTCGATGTGAGCGTGATCGAACGAAACATTGACGGTGAAACAGCGAATGTCGGCGCCATCAATATCTTGCAGCCCCGTGTCCAAATTCTCCCCGGTGCTGTTCTCGGCGTTCCAGTGACGGCTTCACTGCCACGAGATTACCCTGAAAGCTTCCTCACTGCCACATTACAGTTCGCGGTACAGTCGGGCGTCGTAGTTGCTTCGAGTGAAGTTTACGTCGGCGACCAGACGACTGATCGCACGGCCAGATACGAAGTCACCGATTTTCGGGTCGCGCAAAACGATGGCCCAACGCCCCAGCTTGCAATCCGCCTGACAAACGTCGGCAGCCAGGTCGAGGTGCCAAAGCTCAGTATTGTTGTTCGTGATTCCCGTCTCTCTACGGTGCACCGCGCCGTTCTTGACGCCACCGATTTCGCGCAGCCCCGTGACCAACTCACTCTAATTTACGACGTCTTGGACAGGACTCGAGAGCGGCCGGATATATATTCGATTTCGCTCATAAACAAAGGCGAAACCCTGCGACGTTTTGAGGTCAGCGTCGATGAGTCTGGCCGGCTCGACGTTCAAAGAGATTGACCAAAGATGCGCCATTTCTGCACGGCAACACGAAAGCTCAGCGCTGTGTATCGCTACGTAGCGATAATTGTCGCGGACAGCATCTTCTCCTTTGCAGCCGGAACGAATGTTGCCTTGAACATCTTGTATAGATCTCTGAGACGCGCGCTGACGATCGTTGGGTTGAGCGTGTGCGCTTGGTCTGCCGATCATGTACGTCCCGCCCATGGGCAGACATCGGAGACATTTTCGAATGTATTTTTTCAATCGAACATTTATGAAGCCTTACAACAGGTCGCGATGCAAACCGGCGTAAATATCGTCGCGACTGAAAATGTCACTGGCCTTGTCAGCTTGGCGATCGAGGCCAAGACCGCCGTCGAGTCGGTGGATATGATCCTTTCAGGCACGCGCTACGACTTCGAGGAGTTCGAGGATTACATTTTCGTTTACGATCCGAACCGCGACGCAGCCTTCTCACTCGGTGTGTCAAACAGCGAGATATTCACTCCGGAAAACGTTTCCGGATTAACTATTTTTGAGCTCCTGCCGGAGGAGTTTTGGAAATTCATCACGGTGACACCGGAGGCTGATTTGTTGTACATTCGGGCGCCAGCAGATATCCTTCGAGAAATAATGGCGCTGGTTGCAGCGCTCGATTCAGTTTCAAAAAACTCCTCCCGGCGTATCGTTCTGAATAACGTATCGTCTGACACCGTCGAGGCGCTCATTCCCGACGCGCTTTCACAGTATGTCACGTTCAGCTCGGCTGAGGAGGTGATTTTCGTGTACGGGCCTGAAGCGAGGGTTGAGGAGGTTACACGCCTTGTTTCCAACATCGACAAAGTTGAGGACGAGCCGCAAAAACGGCAGGGCTTCAGGGTGGCCGAGGTGTCGCTTGATTACATTACGAGTGCGCAATATCTCAAACTTTTGGGTCCCTTCTCGATCTCTGTGGGTTGCCGGGCTCATCAAGGGTTGAACGGGCGCTACATTTTGTGCGGCCGGTAGGCGCGTCCGGCGCGTAGAACTCAA
>NZ_JBKOTX010000394.1:0-2426 GCF_047086965.1 Roseovarius halophilus (ex Wu et al. 2025)
CGGCGGCGCGACGCGCCGGCGTTGTGTCAGGCACGCCGGGGGCGGCCCTGCCGTAGCGGTCCAGCCACGCCGTCAGCTCTGCCAGCGGCATCGGCCGGGCGAGGCCGTATCCCTGGATGACCGGACAGTTCGCGCGGCGCAGGATGTCAAGCTGTTCGCGCGTCTCGACGCCCTCGGCCACGGTGCGCATCCCCAGCAGCGAACAGAGCCGGATGATGGCGCGGATGATGACCCGGTTGCGCGGGTCGCGTTCAAGCTGCGAGATCATCGAGCGGTCAAGCTTGATCGCGTCGATCTCGAACCGGGCCATGTGGGCCAGCCCGGCATAGCCGGTCCCGAAATCGTCGAGCGCGAGCCGCACGCCCAGCCGCTTGAGCTGTTCGACGGCGGTGACGATGTCGATATCGGCCCCGTCGAGAATGGTGGTTTCGAGTATCTCGACACAGATGTCGCACGCCGCCAGCCCGCGGGCCTGCAGCGCCCAGTCCAGCAGCGCGGGATAGTTCGCGTCGGCAAGCGTCGCGGCGGAGACGTTGATCGACATGGTCAGCCCGGTCGCGCCCGCCCTGTTGAGGGCCACGAGCGCGTCGAGCGCGAGGGTTGTCGAGATATGGTCGATCTCGGCCAGCAGGCCCGCGGTTTCGGCGGCCGGCAGGAACTGCCCCGGCGCCAGCAGGCCGTGACGGGGATGCTGCCAGCGGATCAGCGCCTCGCAGCCGGTGATGCGGTTGTCGGCCAGTGTCATTTGCGGTTGCAGGTGGATGATGAACTGCTTGCCGTCGATCGCCGCCCGCAAGTCCTGCGACAACTGCTGGCGGGCCATGTGGTAGCGTCCGAGCGCCTCGGTATGGATGACGACCTGGCCGCGCCCGCGGCGCTTGGCGGCATAGAGCGCCTGGTCGGCGCGGCGGATCAGATCCTCGCCCGTGTCGTCGCCGGGCCCCGCGCGGGCGGCCCCGATCGAACAGCCCAGCCGGATCGTCCTGTCATGCCAGGTGAGCGGGCGCGCGGCGGCGGCGAGCACCTGTTCGGCGCGGGTTTCCAGTGATATGCTTTGCGGGCACTGGAAACAGACGAGGATGAATTCGTCCCCGCCGGTGCGGCAAATCAGGTCCTCGGCGCCGCAGCACCCGCGCAGGGCGCGCGCGAGGTGGCAAAGCGCGGCATCGCCCGCGCCGTGGCCCAGCGTGTCGTTGATGTCCTTGAACTTGTCGATGTCGATCTGCAGCACGCTGAGCGCGCCGCGCCCGACCTGCCGCGCCACCCCGTCCGAGGCGAGGTAGCCCGCCAGCCTCTTGCGGTTGGCAAGGCCGGTCAGGTCGTCGTGATGGGCGGCATGTTCGAGATCGACCTGTGCGCGGCGCAGGTCGGTTTCGGTGGTCACCTGCTCCGTCACGTCACGGCAGGTGATCATGACCCTCTTGCCGTCAGCGCCCGGTCCGGGGTCGATGACCGCGAAGCTCTGCTGGTTCCAGAAAAACGTGCCGTCGCGCCGCATGTGCCGCGTGATCAGGTTGCGGCCGAAGATCGGGCTGTCGAGGTCGTACCGGAATCCCGCGATGTCGGCCGCCGGCGGGCGGGCGTCGGGCGGCAGGACGAATTCCTGTGGCTTGCGCCCGATCACGTCGGACAGGGGCCAGCCGAACATCCGTTCGGCGGCCGGGTTCAGCCATTCGATGCGGCCGCTGACATCCTGAAGCACGATCCCGTCCCGGGTCGATTCAAGCATGAGTGCGAAAGTCGGACCGGCCGGGGGCGTCGACATTGCGCATGAATGCGGGGTGCTGGTCACGTCTGGCCTGCCTTGCGGTTGCTGCCTGCCCGCGGTGTAGCGGCCGGGGAATTAATATCCGGTGGCCAAACGCGGGCACGATCATTAAAAATCGTGCGAATTTCGGGAAAAGGGGGCGCCCTTGTCCAAGTATCACCTGCCGCTCGTGCGGCCGGGCCAGTCGGTCGGGCTGCTTGGCGGATCGTTCGACCCGCCCCATGCGGGACATGTGCATATCAGCCGCGAGGCGCTGCGGCGGTTCAGTCTCGACCAGGTCTGGTGGCTGGTGAGCCCCGGCAACCCGCTCAAGACCGAGGGGCCGGCGCCGCTGGCGCGACGGCTGGCGGCGTGCCGGGCGCTGGTGGATCACCCGCGCCTGCACGTGTCGGATTTCGAGGCGCAGGCGGGCACGCGGTTCACCGCCGAGGCGCTGTCGCGGCTCGTTGCCGTGCGCCCCGGCGTCCGGTTCGTCTGGCTGATGGGGGCGGACAACCTCGTGCAGCTGGACCGCTGGCAGGACTGGCACGACATCATGGCCCGGGTGCCTTTGGGCGTGCTGGCCCGGCCCGGCCAGCGCATCGCGGCGCGGGCATCGCGGGCCGCGCGGATTTACGGCTTCGCGCGGCTGAAAGGCCGCGAAAGCCGGTTGCTGCCG
>NZ_JBKOTX010000395.1:0-2388 GCF_047086965.1 Roseovarius halophilus (ex Wu et al. 2025)
GGATTTCTTGTTCATCTTCGCTCCTTGATGGCTGCGATGAACCAGAAATCCTCCGTTACGAAAACATCAAATCTGTCCCATGGGTGCTGACGTCAGACAAGCAATCCGGTTGCGCACCCCCGTAAACACCTGGCCGATACGGACCAGCGCCAATTCAGACCGGCGCATCGCGGCAATGGCATCTGCGTCGAGCACTGCCCCCAATGCCTGCGCCTGTGCCCCCAGCCGCGTCATCTCCGCGCCGCCGTTTTGCAAAAGCGGGATCAGCCGCGTCGCGTCCGAGGCCATGGCCTCGAGATAAAACGTCATTTCCTGCTGGCTGACGCCCGCCTTTTCCAAGCTGTCCACGTAGAGCTGCAACGCCTCAGGCCCCGAGAGCCGGGCAAACTGATCCGCCGTCACCCCCACGCGCGGCGCTATGGTCTCAAAGAAGTCCGCCATCGGGCCGCCACCCGTTTGCAGGAAGTCGCCAACCCGGTCGTTCACGTCCCTAAGGATATCGGCGAGTTTGCCCTGCTCGATCCCCACCGTGGCCGAGGCCGCAGACCAGCGCTGGAACACCTCTGGGGCCGCATTGGCCACCCCGGAGAGCTGATCGATCTCATTGGCGGCCGCAACCGTGGAGCGCGTCATTGCAACAACGGCCCCGGCCAGGGCCGCCGCGGCGGCTGTGGCCGCAACCCGCGCGCGGCGCGCAAAGGCCGCCATCCGGGCATTGGCCTGGTCCAGCTCGCGGCTCAGGCGCCCCATGCCGCGCGTGCCCGCCTTGCCGACCCCCTCGAGCTCGGCGCGCACTTGCCGGCCGCCGGTCGCAGAGAGGCGGACGGAGACATTTTTGGTGGCCATGGCTCAGGCTCCTTGCGAGGGCGGGTGCGCGGTCTTACGTTTTGCGCAACGATACAGAGAAAGTACAATCATGGCTGAGACCGCAACGCTGTCCTCGAAGTTTCAGATCTCTATTCCCAAGGCGATCCGGTCTGCGCAGCACTGGGACGCCGGGCTGACCTTCACATTCATCCCCAAAGGCACAGGCGTGCTGCTGGTTCCGATCCCGGACCGCGCGGCACTCGAAGGGATCGCGCGTGGGGCAGATCCTTCCCAATACCGCGATCGCGCGGATCGCGTCTGATGATACTCGTCGACACATCAGCCTGGATCGAATGGCTCATCGGCTCCGAGACAGGTGATTTGATCGCGCCACAGCTGCCGGAACAAAGCGCATGGGTGGTTCCGACCATGGTGCAACTCGAACTCGCCAAATGGCTTACACGCGAGATCGACGAAGACCGGGCCGATCAGGTCATTGCCTTCACCCAAATCTGCCAAGTCGTGCAGCTCGATACCGAGATCGCCCTGACCGCTGCTGATGCCAGCCGAGCGCATGCCCTGGCCACTGCAGACGCAATCATATTTGCCACTGCGCGCACCACGGGCGCTGCGCTGCTGACCTGCGACAAACACTTCGCCGGTCTGCCAGATGTCACGCTCATCGAGAAGGTTTCTGCATGAGTGACCCGGCACAGTTACAAACCCGCCCGCTGCACCCCGGCGCCGTCCTCGCAGAACTCTATCTGGCCCCGCTTGATATGCGCATTTCGACGTTGGCCACACGTCTGTACCTGCCCCGCAGCCGGATCGCGCGGCTTGTCAAAGGTCAGACCGCCATCACGGTCGACACCGCCATGCGGCTGGCGCGGTTTTTTTCGACGACACCGGAGTACTGGATGAACCTCCAGCGCGCCTGGGATCTGGCCCGCGCCCGTGAGACGATCGATGTGTCAGGTATCAAGCCCTTCGAAGCCGCCTGACCCGGTTTCTTCGTTTGTCTTGCGCACCATCACCGCCTCGATGGCCGGCAGCAATTCCGCGACCGCACTGGGACACACCCCGAGTGCCGCCCCAAGCTGCAGCGCCGCCCCCATGTCCCAGCCCAGGATAGCCCCGCCGCTCATGCCGCCCGCGATACGCAGCTGCCCGCTCAGGCGTTGGACCAGGTCCCAGACCTGCCAGCCTTCGAGTGTGCGTGGCGCGTGAAGTGTGCGCGGGCATTCCGGGCAGGCAGAAGAACATGCGGCGCAATAGTCACCGCCCCCGCCGAACTCCCAGTCGGCGAGCGCGGTCAGGCGTTTTTTTCCTGCTCCAGGATCAGCGCACCCGCGATATACTCTGTCTGGAACGCCTCGAAGATCGGCCAAATCTCCAGAAGCGCGTCGATGCCTTCAGGTGTCAGAGGCAGAGGCGTGCCATCCGCATCGCCCACACCCTCCCAGTCCTGTACGACGATGCGCGTGGGTTGGGGCACGGTTTCCTGAGACAGTTCATAGCGCTACTTTTCCATCGAAGGAGAATGGACCATGGACGACAAGAACAGCTCGACACTTGGCGCGA
>NZ_JBKOTX010000396.1:0-2358 GCF_047086965.1 Roseovarius halophilus (ex Wu et al. 2025)
CAGCGCTACCGCCAGCGCGAGCGCCTTCATCCGCGCGGCCCGCGGCGCGCGCGCGGGGCGCTGCCCAGCACGATATCGTTGATCTCGCGGTACAGCTTGCGCGTCATCGCCGCGCGGTACTTCTCGAACCCGGTCGCGACGACCATGAACGCGCCGGGGCCGTGCAACACGGTGTCGCGGTAATAGGTGGCGACCTCCGCCTGCTGGCCGAGGATCACCAGCCCGTTCACGGTGACCCCGTTAAATGGGAAGTGTCGATAGGCATCCGCCGGCCCGTACCGGAAATTGTTGACGCCATCCCCCGACACGTCCAGCACCCGGCGATCACAGGCGGGCCCCCGGCCCAGCAGCGTCGCCCCGTATCCCAGCCCGGCGCCGAGCGCGGTCGGAAAGTCGTCGTCGCCGCGTGTCATCGCGGCCAGCGCCTGCACGGCGCGATCTATGTCGGCGTCACTGCGCAGGCGTGTCCAGTCAAGATGCAGCTTCTGTTGCCGGAAACCGCTCCATTCGTAGACGGCCAGCGCCACCTCCCCCGGCCCGCCATTCAGGATCGCGTGACGCACCTCGGGCGCGTCCAGCGCCGCCGCCAGCCCGCGTCGTTGCAGCGCGTAGTCGCGGGCGTCGACCGACGACGACACGTCAAGCGCGAGGGCCAGCGCCAGCCGGCAGGGCGCCTGCGCCTGCGCGGCCGGGGCCAGCAGCAGTGCGACGGCCAGTATGGGCCGCCAGCCTTACCAATGGCCGGTGTTTTCCATGCTCGCCCACGGCTCTTCGGGCGGCAGGGCCGCACCCTCCTGCAACAACTCGACCGAGATGTTGTCGGGGCTGCGCACGAAGGCCATCCGACCATCGCGCGGCGGCCGGTTGATGGTCACGCCGTTGTCGCGCAGATGGGCGCACATCTCGTAGATGTTGCCCACCGAATAGGCGAGGTGGCCGAAATGGCGGCTGTCATCGGGCAGGGCGTCGTCGCCGTCCCAGTTGTATGTCAATTCGACGGGGCATTCCTCCTGCCCCTCTGGCGCCATGAAGACCAGCGTGAAGCGGCCTTGCTCGCTCTCCATGCGCCGGGTCTCCGTCAGGCCCAGCAATTCGTAGAACGCGATCGACTTTTCCAGGTTCTTCACCCGGACCATGGTGTGCAGGTATCTGACTTTCACGTCATCCTCCGTCCGTTGCGCAACACCGCAAGGATAAGCGTCTGCGTCCCGCTGTCGAGGGCGGACAGCCACGCGGCCCTCAGAATTCGGAGCGCATGCCCAGCGTGAGCGATGTCTCGTCAACGTCGAACCGGCTGACATTCGACCGGCTGCGCTCGGTCGTCACCGACAGGGTGGGCACGAAGCCCATGTAGCTGACATCGTAGAAGGTGGCGGTGACACTGGCGAAAACCGACTCGTCGCGGCGCCCGCCGGGCACCGGGATGAAGCCGACGCTGTACCGGCCGAAATCCAGCGTGCTCACCCCGAGCGCGAATTCCAGCTCCGCCGGTCCCACCGAGCGGCCCATCCGGTAACTGGCGATGCCCGTCCACTGGTCCGAGGCCCGGTTGACGCCATCGCTGTCGGTGTCACGGTACTGCACCTTGACGCCCAGCCGGGCGCCGCCGTCCAGCCGCCAGCCCAGCCCGGCAAAGGCCGACGCGACGGTACTGTCGGCCCCGCGGTCGGCCTCGTCCTGCTGCGCCTCGGCATAGCCGCCGAAACTCAGCGTCAGGCGGCCCGCCAGTTTCTGGTGCCGCCGGACGCCCAGCCGCGCGTAATCATACAGCGGGTCACCGCCGTACCAGACCCGCCCGCCATCGAGGTCCAGTTTCCACGTCACCGCCTCGGAGCCGCCGACGATGTAATGGCTCACCCCGATCTCGCCCACGGTCGAGGACAGGTCGCCGCCGCTCAGCCCGGCGACCTTGTCCGACAGGCGCACGCGGCGGCTGGTCACGCGACCCTTAAGGCGCGTCTCGTGCCCCTCGCCGGCGTCCACGCGGTAGGTGCCGTGCAGCCGCGTCGTGGCGACCACGCCCGACAGCGCCCGCGCGCCGGGGCTCAGCACGCCGACCACCGGCACGCCGTCGATCACGTTGAGCGGGCTGGTCGCCCCGTTGTTCACGTTGTCGGACGGCGAGACGGAAAAGCGCAGGTTGAAGTTGAGCGGATTGTGCCGGCGCACCCGCTCGAAGGCGCGAATGGTCTGCGCGCGCGCCACGTCGCCATCGGCATGATCGACCGCGCGGCGCAGCCAGAACTGCGACGCGGTGAACCGGTCCCCGGCAAAGGACAGCCGCGCCGCCAGGTTGGCCGCCTGGTACCGCTGCCCGTCGGACTTGGCATGCCGGTAGGCGCGCGCCGCCGCGCGCCC
>NZ_JBKOTX010000397.1:0-2357 GCF_047086965.1 Roseovarius halophilus (ex Wu et al. 2025)
GCAGCTTCACGCCATGACCGGCCTCTACGAGGCGGGTGACGGCGTGGATCTCGGCGGGCCCGTCGAGTTCCGCTCGGGGCTCGAGGTCGGCTACCAGGCTGGCCGGCGGTGCCGGCCCGGTGCCCCAAGGGAGCCATGCGCCATGACAAAGCATCGCCTCTACCTCTACGACACCACCCTGCGCGACGGGCAGCAAACGCAGGGCGTGCAGTTCTCTACCGCCGACAAGCAGGCCATCGCCGAGGTGCTCGACGAATTGGGTCTCGACTACATCGAGGGCGGCTGGCCCGGCGCCAATCCCACCGACAACGATTTCTTCGCTGCCGCGCCGCAGACCCGCGCGACCCTGACGGCCTTTGGCATGACCAAGCGCGCGGGGCGTTCGGCGGCCAATGACGATGTCCTTGCCGCGGTCATGAACGCGAAGACGCCCGCCGTCTGCATCGTCGGCAAGACCCATGATTTCCACGTGGAAAAGGCCCTCGGCATCACGCTGGAGGAAAATCGCGACAATATCCACGACAGCATCGCCCATATCGCCGCCCAGGGGCGCGAGGCGCTGTTCGACGCGGAACATTTCTTCGACGGCTGGAAGGCCAACCCGGCCTATGCGCTGGATGCCTGCGTGGCCGCCTACAAGGCCGGGGCGCGCTGGGTGGTACTCTGCGATACCAATGGCGGGACACTGCCCGCCGAGGTCGCCGAGGCCACGGCGGCGGTGATCGCGGCGGGGGTGCCGGGCAGCCATGTCGGCATCCACACCCACAACGATACCGAGAGCGCGGTGGCCAATACGCTGGCCGCGGTGGACGCGGGCGCGCGCCAGATCCAGGGCACGCTCAACGGGCTGGGCGAGCGCTGCGGCAATGCCAACCTGACCACGCTGATCCCGACGCTGATGCTCAAGGCGCCCTATGCCGACCGCTTCGAGACGGGCGTGACCGCGCAGGCGCTGACCGGCCTGTCCCGGGCCTCGCGGCTGCTTAACGACATCCTCAACCGCGTGCCGATGAAGCAGGCGGCCTATGTCGGCAGCTCGGCCTTCGCGCACAAGGCCGGGCTGCATGCCAGCGCCATCGCCAAGGACCCCACCACCTACGAACACATCGACCCCGCCCTGGTGGGCAACACCCGCATCATCCCGATGTCGAACCAGGCCGGGCAGTCGAACCTGCGCGAACGCCTGACCGGCGCCGGGATCGAGGTGGAGAAGGGCGATCCGGCGCTGGCCCGCATCCTCGACCGGATCAAGGCGCAGGAATCGGCCGGCTTTGCCTATGACACGGCGCAGGCGAGTTTCGAACTGCTGGCCCGCGACGAACTGGGAACGCTGCCCGATTTCTTTGACGTGGAACGCTACCGGGTGATCTCCGAGCGCCGCCGCAATGCCCGCGGCGAGATCGTGGTGGAATCCGAGGCCGTGGTGACGGTCAGCATCCGCGGCGCGTCGCGCACCAGTTATTTCAAGAACGAACATGCGCAGGACATGTCCGACGAGGGGCCGGTCAACGCGCTCTGGCAGGCGCTCAAGTCCGATCTCGGCCCCTACCAGGCGATGATCGACGACATGAAGCTGGTCGACTTCAAGGTGCGCATCACCAATGGCGGGACCGAGGCGGTGACACGCGTCATCATCGACTACCAGGACGGCACCGGGCAGCGCTGGGCCACGGTGGGCGTCAGCGCCAATATCGTCGATGCGGCTTTTGACGCGCTGCTCGAGGGGATCATCTGGAAGCTCATGCGCGACGCGGCGGTGGCATGACCAAATGTCCAGAAATTCGGTGGCGGGCCCAAAATTCTGGAATTTTGGGGCGGGCATGAGTTTCGAGGCCTGCGCGCAGATCGTCGAGAAGGGCGACCCGGACCGGTTTCTCGCCACCATGGCCGCGCCACCTGCGGCGCGTGGGGTGCTGTTCCCGCTCTATGCCTTCAACATCGAGGTCAGCCGCGCGCCCTGGGTGACCGAAGAGCCGATGATCGCCGAGATGCGCCTGCAATGGTGGCGCGACGCGCTGGAAGAGATCGCCGCGGGCGGCCCGGTGCGCAGCCACGAGGTAACGCAGCAACTGGCCGCGGTGCTGGATGCGCAGGCCGCAAAGGCGCTGGATCGGACGGTCGCCGTCCGACGCTGGGACATCTACAAGGACCCCTTCGAGGATGCGGCGCATTTCGCGGACTATCTCGACGCCACGGCGGCAGAGCTGATGTGGCAGGCCGTGCGGCTGCTGGGCGGCGGGGCCGGCATCCAGGCGGAGGTGCGCGCGCTGGGTCATGGCGCGGGACTGGTGCGGTTCCTGCAGGCGGTGCCGGAGCTTGAGGCGCGCGGACGCGTTCCGCTGGTCGATGGCCGGGCC
>NZ_JBKOTX010000398.1:0-2305 GCF_047086965.1 Roseovarius halophilus (ex Wu et al. 2025)
CGCAATATTCCCGGTTCGGCCTCTGACGTGATCGTCAAGATCGTCATACTCTTTCTGGTCTTCACCGGCGCGGCGCCACGAACGGGGCCGACATCGCGCAGGGCTATTCCGGCGTGCTGGTCGATCCGCGCTGGCTGGCCGGCCCCGACATGGACCCGCCCGACCCCGCATGGCCGGTCGATGATGTCTGGCTGTCGGGCCATCTTGCCCGCCAAGGCATCGGGCTGGCCGACGCCCCCGCCGCGCGCCGGGGGATGATCCCAGCCCATGACGACGCGCACGCGCTGCAGAAAGCCGTCGTCGGCGGCATGACGCGCGACGGCGCCAACAGGGCCTGTGCCGCGCTGCTGCACGACCGTTACGGCATCTGGCCGCCGCTGTCTTGATCGGCGTCCAGCACGGCGCGCGCCGCGCGACCGTAGAAATCGCCCCAGTGATCGGCCCGTGCCTGCATCGCCGCCAGTGCCGGCTGCCGCGCGGCGTAATCGTCTGCACTGGCCGCGCGCACCGCCGCGCGCATCTGGGCCGCGTTGTCGCAGATCACCATCGCGTCGGGATCGAGGAAATCGCCGATATTGGGACAGCCCCAGTATATCGGTACGCATTGGCACAGGATCGCGTCCACCAGCTTCTCGGTGAAGTAATTACGCTCGCGCACGTTCTCGATCACCAGCGAATACCGGTAGGGCGCCAGCCCCTCGGCCTTGGCGCCGAAGGGGCGATAGCCGCGTCCCATCACGTCGACCGCCGGCGCCTCGGCACGGGCCCATTCGGCCATGGCGTGGCGCAGCTCGTGCCCTTCCTGCGAACGTTTGGCCGACGCGATGAGCGAACAGGTCGCGCGCTTCGTCAGGTCCAGCTCGCGCCATTCGGGCACCCACGTGCCGCCGAAGGGAAAGAAGACGCCGTTCGGGATGGCCGCCAGCAGCGCCTCGTTGCAGGTCAGAACCCGGTGGAACCGCCAATGCGTGCGCCGCAGCCAGCGCATGTGCGCGCCGTGGATCGCCTCGGGCTCCAGCACCATGACGGACACCCGCGCGCGCGTGCCGAAGCCGGGGCGCAGGTGCAGCGTGTCGCGCGGGAACAGGATCAGGTGATCCTCGGGCCGCAGGTCGCGCAGGCACTTGCCGGCAATGTCGCCCGGATCGCCCAGCGGCCAGATCAGCGACGCCAGCGGGATGGCGCCGGGGCGCAGGCCCAGTTTCAGGTGATGGGGCAGGATGGCCGCCCGGGGGCCGGTCTTTGATGACATGCGCGCCTCTCGTTCCGGGCGCGGTCATAGGCCCAAAGTCAGCGCGTGGCAATGCGGCCCATCCCGGCACTGGACAGACGGCCCCCTCCCCCGAGCAACTGGCCTACGGGCTGGCGGCCGGGGAAAACCGCTCTGCCGCCTGCGCTTCACCATGGCCGAGATCCGGGGCGATGCGGCCGAGGCCCCGTCGGACAGGATCGACGCCGAGCTCTACGGCCATTGGCTGGAAAAGGTCCGAACCATCCCCCACGACCATCCCGACCGGTCCCGCCAAACGGGGATGAGCCCGTCCGGCCACCCCTACCGCGCCGACAATGACGGCCTGCTCACCTATGGGCAGCGCATGGAGATCGCGGTGCGCGAACTGCTGGTCGAGAAGGGGTACATGACCAAGGCCGAGATCGCCGGACAGATCGCGGCGATGGACGACCGGTCCCCGGCGAACGGCGCGGCCGTCGTGGCGCGGGCATGGACCGACCCGGGCTTCAAGGCGCGGGTGCTGGCCGACGCCCCCCGCCGCCACGCGCGAGCCGGGGCTGGATATCGGGCCGCTGAACCTGATCGCCGTGGAGAATACCGACCGCGCGCACACCATGATCGTCTGCACGCTGTGTTCGTGCTATCCGCGCGACCTGCCGGGGCTGCCGAACGACGGGTACAAGACACGCGCCTACCGGTCCCGCGCGGTGCGCGAACCGCGCAAGGTGCTGGCCGAGTTCGGCGTGACCCTGCCCGCGGACGTGCAGGTGCGGGTGCATGACAGCACCGCCGACATGCGCTGTATCGTGGTGCCCGTCCGGCCCGCCGGCACGGACGGGATGGGCGCGGCCGACCTCGCGGCGCTGGTGACCCGCGATTCGATGATCGGCACCGGCCTGCCGCGCCGGCCCTGAGCGCGTTCCCCGGAGGCGTGGCGATGCCACGCCGGTCAATTTCGCGTTCGGGCCACGCGGGCCGGGGGGGGGGGGGGGGGGGGGGGGGGGGGGGGGGGGGGGGGGGGGGGGGGGGGGGGGGGGGGGGGGGGGGGGGGGGGGGGGGGGGGGGGGGGGGGGG
>NZ_JBKOTX010000399.1:0-2303 GCF_047086965.1 Roseovarius halophilus (ex Wu et al. 2025)
CCGGTGAGGTAGTCGTCCGCGCTGCCGCCCTCGAGGTTCTCGAAACCCGAGAAGCTGTCGCCGGCGGCGTGGCCGCCACTGGCGGTGCCGTTGTAGAGCCTGACGGTGACGCCTGTGTCGTCCCCGGCATAGCTGAGCATGTCGGTGCCGTTGCCGCCGGTCATGTCGTCGCCGCCGGCCCCGCCTGCCAGTGTGTCGTCGTCCTGGTCGCCCAGCAGCGTGTCTGCGCCCTCGCGCCCGAACATCATGTCCGAGCCTTCGCCGCCCGTCATGCTGTCATCGTCGCTGTTCAGCGCTTCGACCTGGAAGTCGGTGATGTTGACAGGTTGCAGCCCCGTGCCCCCTGTCTCGTCGGGGACGGTGCCGGTGCCCGGGTCCGGCATCCATTCGCTGACCAGCCCGGGCGTGTCAGGATCCACGAGATCGTCCGGGGATGCCTGCGCGATCTCTGTGTCGCTCAGTACACGGTCATGAATGGCGATCGGCCCCATTTGCCCCTCAAGAGTCATGGGGTCGCCCGGCAATTGCCAGACTCCCGTGTTCTGGCCGAACACGAGCTTGCCGCCACTGGTGAGCTCCTCACCCGCGCGATACTCGACGCTTTCGCGGAATTCCCCGTCGAGAAAGAAACGCATCTCGCCGCTGGCCGCGTCACGCGTGAGCGTGAGGCGGTGCACCTCGCCGTCCTGAAGCGACGCGGTATTGATGTTCGTCGGCTCGGCGGTCAGGCCGCCTCCCGCCGATTCACTGATGAAATAGAGAAAGGGCGTGGAATCGTCCCATAGCCGCAGTTCCAGCCGTGGTTCCGAGGCGTTGTCGGGGGTGTAGGACAGGATGTGCTGCGCATGGGTCACGCCCGCGTCGAACTTGACGACCATGTCCATCGTCACGTCCGACGGCATGGCGAAATTGTCGATCTCGAGCGATCGGTCATCGGCCGCCCCATCGTTGAGCCGTGCGAGCGGGACATCCGCGATGCTTTCGTCCGCGCTGCTGCCTTCGAGGTGGTCATCGCCGCTGCCGCCCTCCACCGTGTCGTCGCCGAGGCCGGCGGCGAGGTGGTTGTCGGCCGCGTTGCCGATCAGGCGGTCGGCGCCCGCCCCGGCATACCCGTTCTCGATGGTGACGCCGTAGGCGATCGTGTAGGCGCTTTCGGCGTTGGATTGGCCAGTTGCCGCGCCCGGCGTGATCTCGTAGGCCGAGGTGAAGCCGCCACCGCCCGATTCAACCTCCAGCGACGCGGGCCGGAGGTCCACCTGGCTCGCACCCTTGGCGGACGAGAAATCGATCGCGTCCAGCCCGCCGGAATCCCAGATCGTGTCGAATTCATCCTGCTGGGGGCCGTAGACATCATCACCCCCGGCAAAGGTATCATTGGCGCCGTAAAGAGCCTGGAGCACGGCGATGTCTATCGCGGCAAGACTTTCCGGAGCCGGCCGCACGAGCGGGTCGCGATCCTCGGCGAAGGCAGAGCCGTAATTGTACGACATGACCGTGTTGTACAGGCTGTTCAGGTCGTGCTCACCCGCCTCGTAGGGCCCGGTCACGCCGGGCAGGGTCGTTCCGTCATGCGGGTGGGCAAGAAAGAGACTGTGCCCCAACTCATGTGTCAGCAGCTGCTCCCTGGTACTTCCGACCACGTATGTTGAGCCGCCCGGCTGCGCATACCCGGCCCAGCCCCCCGGCACGCTGTCGACGATCTGCAGTTCGATGTCGGCGCCGCTTTCGTAGGAAACTTCGGTCAGGCTGACATCCGCGACCTGCGAGAAGCGCGCGGCGACATCTGTGAATGCTGTCTGCTCGGCCGCGGTCCATGCGCGGGTCAGGTCATCGCCACCAGTGTATCCGCCTTTTTCCACGTCTTCACCGGCCGGTACGAAGGCGAAGGTGTAATCCGCCGACCCCGGCCCAAATGAATACATCAGGCTGGCCATGACGGCGTTGGTTTCGGGATCAATATTCTCTGCGCCTGCCATCTGTGCCTCGTATGAATGGTAGCAATAAGGAGTGTTATTCTCACAGGAAGATCAGATCGTCCGTGAACTGGAGCATCTCGACATCGAAGAGATCGTCGATCCCGTCATCGCCGCTGAGTGCCTCGACCGTCGCGGCGCTCGAGTCCCCGGTGACGGTGTAATCGGCCCTGTTGCCGCTGAAGAGGATGGTATCCATGCCGGCCCCGCCGTAGATGTCGTCGTCCCCGGCGCCGCCCTCGGCGGTATCGTCCCCGCTGCCGACGTTGATGTAGTCGTCCCCGGCATTGCCGCGGACGAGGTTGTCGGTGGTGTCGCCGGTGAGGTAGT
>NZ_JBKOTX010000400.1:0-2300 GCF_047086965.1 Roseovarius halophilus (ex Wu et al. 2025)
GCCGCCACCCCGCGTCCGCAGCCGGGCAACCCCAGACCGCGCCTGTTCCGGCTGGCCGAGGATGCTGCCGCCATCAACCGTTTCGGCTTCAACAACATCGCCGCCGACAAGGGGCTGGATCTCGCGCAAATCACCGGCTCGGGCCCCCACGGGCGCATCGTCAAGGCCGACGTGAAAAACGCGCACCCGCAGGCCGCCAAGACCGCCGACGCCCCCCGGGCCGCGAAAGAGGCCGCCGCACCCTCCGCCGCCGCCATGCCCACCGGGCCGGAGGCCGAGACGGTGCGCAAGATGTTCGAGGGGCGCGAGTTCGAGGAGGTCACGCTCAACGGCATGCGCAAGACCGTCGCCGCCCGCCTGACCGAGGCCAAGCAGACGATCCCGCATTTCTACCTGCGCCGGGACATCCAGCTCGACGCGCTGCTGACATTCCGCGGCAAGTTGAACAAGCAGCTGGAGCCGCGCGGGGTGAAGCTGTCCGTCAACGACTTCATCATCAAGGCCTGCGCGCAGGCCCTGCAAACGGTGCCCGACGCCAATGCCGTCTGGGCCGGGGATCGCATTCTCAAGCTGGCACCCTCGGATGTGGGCGTTGCCGTGGCCGTCGATGGCGGGCTTTTCGTGCCGGTGCTCAAGGACTCCGAGCAGAAATCCCTCTCGGCGCTCTCGACCGAGATGGGCGATCTCGCCACCCGCGCCCGCGACGGCAAGCTCGCCCCGCACGAATACGTCGGCGGCAGTTTCGCGATCTCGAACCTCGGCATGTTCGGCATCGAGAATTTCGACGCGGTCATCAACCCGCCGCACGGGGCCATCCTGGCCGTGGGCGCGGGTGTCAAGAAGCCCGTCGTTGGTGCCGACGGCGAGTTGACCACGGCCACAGTGATGTCGACGACGCTCTCGGTCGATCACCGGGTGATCGACGGCGCGCTGGGGGCCCAGCTACTGGCCGCCATCAAGGACAACCTTGAAAACCCGATGACGATGCTGGCCTGACGGGTCTCGACCGCAACGGAATAGAGGCCGCGCTCGACCCGGGCGCGGCCTTTCTGCGTACGGGGCAGCGCGGCGTCAGGCCCCGGATTTCAGGATCTGGTCCATGGTGATTGCGGGCTGGTCGCAGCCCGCCTCGCCCACCACCTTGGCGGGCACCCCGGCCACGGTGGTGTTCTCGGGCACCTCCGACAGCACCACCGACCCGGCCGCGATGCGCGAGCAGCAGCCGACCCGGATGTTGCCCAGCACCTTGGCCCCGGCCCCGATCAGCACGCCGTCGCCGATCTTGGGGTGGCGGTCCTCCTCCTCCTTGCCGGTGCCGCCCAGGGTCACCGAATGCAGCATCGAGACATTGTCACCCACTACGGCCGTCTCGCCGATGACGATGGAATGGGCGTGGTCGATCATGATGCCCTTGCCGATCCGAGCGCCGGGATGGATGTCCACGCCGTAGACCTCGGAACTGCGCATCTGCACGAAATAGGCCAGGTCGCGCCGGCCCCGGCCCCAGAGGTGGTGCCCCAGCCGATAGGCCTGCATGGCCTGAAAACCCTTGTAGTAAAGGATTGGCTGCAACAGCCTGTGGCAGGCCGGGTCGCGTTCCTCGATCGCGGCCAGGTCGGCGCGTGCGGCCTCGACCAGGCTGGGGTCGTCGGCATAGGCCTCCTCGGCGACATCGCGCAGCAGGACCATGCTCATCTCGTTGGAATTCAGCTTGGCCGAGAACCGGTAGGAGAGCGCCTTTTCCAGCGTCTTGTGATGCAGCACACAGGCATGGATCAGCCCGCCCATCAGCGGTTCGTCGGAAATGGCCGCTTCGGCCTCGTCGGTGATCCGGGCCCAGACCGGGTCGAGCCGGGCAAGATCAGGATGCGGTTTCGGCTGTGCCATGACGGGCCTCCCTTTTGTCCGAGTGCTAACCCAGATAGGGTTCCGAGGCCAAGAACAAACCCGTGATGGAAGAGGTCACGCAAATGGATCATCGCGCCATGGCCGACTTGAAGCAGGCCCTTCTGGACCGGCTCTCGGCCCTCGACGAGGACGACAGCCGCGGCACCCAGGGCCAGCAGACCGTCGAACTGGACCAGCAGGCCGTGGGGCGGCTCAGCCGCATGGACGCGCTGCAGAACCAGGCCATGGCCAAGGCCCAGGCCGCCCGCCGCGGGGGCGACCGCCGCCGGGTACGGGCCGCGCTGGACCGCATGGCGGAGGGTGAATACGGCTATTGCACAGATTGCGGCGAAGAGCTGGCGCCCGAGCGGCTGCGCGCCGATCCCACCCTGCCGCGCTGCCTGTCCTGCACG
>NZ_JBKOTX010000401.1:0-2270 GCF_047086965.1 Roseovarius halophilus (ex Wu et al. 2025)
CCCGCTGGCTCATCCCCTCGCTGCGCGCCAGCCTGACCTTCAGATAAAGTTCCACGGTGTAAATCTCCTCGCCCTCCCTGCTGCCACAAGAAGGGAAAAGTGGACGACTTTTACGCCGCCCGCACCGCCAATATGGCGGCGCTACCGTGGTCTAGTTTTGCACCGCCGTTCTCAACAGCGACTTCTTCTTCGGATGTCGGCACTTCGATGAGGTCTGTTTCGCCGTTCTCAACGCGGGCGCCCAGCAGAATATACAAAGTGGCGTCGCAACCGTCATCAAGGATCAGGTTCGGCCCGTCTGGGAACATGAAAGATTTATCAAGGTAGTCCCAGTGCTCCTCAAGAGACTGACCCTTGATCGCAAACACAGGCGTACCACCTGCCGCAATTGCAGCTGCCGCATGGTCTTGGGTGGAGAAAATGTTGCAACACGCCCAGCGAACATCCGCACCAAGGTACACAAGCGTCTCAATCAGAACCGCCGTTTGAATGGTCATATGTAGAGATCCGACGATACGCGCACCCGCCAAAGGCTTGGTGTCACCATACTCTTCACGAAGCGCCATCAGACCCGACATTTCGTTTCCGCAATATCAAGCTCTTTACGGCCAAAATCAGCTAGAGAGATATCTTTAACCATGTAATCGGTCATTTAGTTACTCCGTATAAAAAATTTCTTGATGTGGGTCAGGGCTGATGAACTCGCTTTGAAGTGTTCTCTCAATCCCATGACTTAATGAGATCGGCGCCTTGAATTGATCCAAGGTGCTTTTCGCGCTGTTAAATTCTGTTGATGAGGCAAACTTTTTAACCCTTATTGAGCTCACAGGTAAGTTTTTACCGGTCAAGGCTGATACTAAGTCTGCCATTTTTCCTAAGATCATACCGAGCCAATAAGGCAAACGCAGGCCTACGCTATTTTTGCCTTTGAGCTTGGCGCGGACCTGACGCACTAGCGCGTTCATGGTCATGTCAGGCGTGTCTACGTAATTAAACACACCATATTTCTGTTCGGTTGAAATGCATTGTTTTAAAAATGCGACAACGTTTTGAATATACGCCATCGATTTTTTATTCTCACCTTGACCGACCATCACAAATTTACTTGAAGCTATTTGGTACAGGAGGTTAAAGACATTCCCGCGGTTTCCCTCACCAAAGATTACGGTTGGACGAACGATTAGAAGTGAATTTTGACCCTTTGACTGCCAAGCTCGTAGTTTTTCTTCCGCCTCAAATTTAGTCCTGCCGTACTCATTAAAAGGATTAATTTCACCATCCTCGCCGGTGCCGGGCTTAGCAAAGCCGTAAACAGCCACCGTACTGGTAAAGACAATTTTCTCGATCCCTTTTTCTTCACAGACAGATGCAATGTTCTCAGCGCCGCCTACATTTGTGCGCTGATATTCTGATTTATCACGCACATCGTCACGGTGCACAGCGGCCAAGTTTACAATGACATTTCCCGTGATCGTTTGCCGTAGGGCGTCGATGTCCCTGACATCGCCAATTTTGCATTTCTCAGGAAATTGATTGCTCATCTTAATGTCGATGATTTCAAAATTCTGCTGCTTTAGTGAGAGCTGCTTACATAGGTTGGTGCCAACAAACCCTGATCCACCAATAACTGTAATTTTATTTGTCATTATCGCGTTCAATCTCCTTTTTTACGGCGTCGGAAAATTCCCTCTGGACTGCCTGTAATCTTTAATTATCGGCAGTCTTAAACTCTTGTTCCACGAGACAACACCCCAATACTCCAACTCAAGCTGACCTCCTGTCAGAACGTCTGCTCCGCCAATCCGGTGAGACCTACGGCCTCAAGCCGGAATCCTGTAGGGTTCTCCCTTCGCGATAAGCGCCCACGCGATCCGGGCCATCTTGTTTGCCAGAGCGACAGCTACAAGCATCCTTGGCTTGCGGCTCAGCATCCGGGCCAACCAAGAATCCGGTTTCGGCCCCCCAGTCCGACCGGCTGCCTGAATGACAGCCATCGCTCCGATGATCAGCAGGCGCCGGATGTCTTTCTGTCCCATCTTCGACGTCTTGCCCAATCGCGTTTTTCCACCTGTCGAATGCTGTCGCGGAGTCAGCCCCACCCATGCGGCAAAATCCCTGCCCTTGCGGAACATGTTGGTTGGTGGCGCCAGCGTGGCTAGGGTCATGGCGGTGACCCGTCTCCACCAGACCCTCGCGATAGAGCCAGACCGTCTTGGCGTCCGGCACCCGGTCCTCGAGCCCCAGCCCGAGAAACCGCATGAACGACAGCC
>NZ_JBKOTX010000402.1:0-2252 GCF_047086965.1 Roseovarius halophilus (ex Wu et al. 2025)
GCTGGCCCGCGCGCATGTCGGCCGGCTGGGCTACATCCAGTTCCAGACGCGCGACTGCACCGGCAAACAGGCCCCGATCGACGCGGCGGGGCCCTGCCGGCTCGTCGTGCCCGAGATCGGCGGGCTGCGCACGACCGCGCAGATGGTCGGCAAACGGGCGGCGGCGCACCTTCTGGCACTCAGCGAAACCATCGACCGGCCCGTCGACACCTTCGTGCAAAGCCACTGGCACACCGGGCTGCGCCCGGCGGCCATCACGCCCTCGGGGGTCAGCGATATTGCCGACCGGCTCGACGGCTCCACCATCCAGGGCGGCGGCAACCGCCTGTCGGAGAAACTCCGGCGCGAACTGCGGCGGGCCCGCTACCGCCGCGCCGTCGCCCGCCACGCGCGCCACAGCGCGGCGCCCGTGAAAGGCGGCTTCGATGGCTGAACGCCGGATCTACTCGCGGCTCTTCGGCGGGGCGGGTAACCAGCTTTTCCAGTACGCGGCCGGCCGCGCACTGGCCGATCACCTGCGCTGCGAGCTGGTGCTGGATTCGCGCTACGTGGCCGGATCGCGCGATCGCGGCGACTGCTTCGCCCATTTCGAAAACGCCCGGTTCACGCGCGACGCCCCCCTGCCGCCCGCCAAGTCCGACGGCTGGATGCGCTACGGGCTCTGGCGGCTCTTCGGGCGGCGCCCGCGCTTTCACCGCGAACCCCGTCTCGGATTCGATCGCGGCTTTTTCTCCCTGCCGCCGGACACCTACCTGCACGGCTACTGGCAGTCCGAGAGATATTTCTCCCACATGGCCGACCGGCTGCGCGCCGACCTTGCCTTCACTACGCCGCTCGACACCGCCAATGCCGAGATGGCGGCGCGGATCGCGCAGGCCGATACGCCGGTCGCGGTCCATGTCCGGCGCGGCGATTACCTCGCGGCCGGGGCCTATGCCGCCTGCCCGCCCGACTATTACACGCGCGCCGCCGCCCGGCTGGCCGAAGTCACGCGCCGCCCGCTGACTTGCTTCGTCTTCTCCAACGATCCGGACTGGGCGCGCGACAGTCTCGACCTCGGGCACGAGATGATCGTGGTCGACATCAACGACGAGCGCACGGGCCATTTCGACCTGCATCTGCAAACGCTGTGCGCGCACAACATCATCGCCAATTCCACCTTTTCGTGGTGGGGGGCATGGCTCAATGACAGCCCGGCCAAGCAGGTCGTCGCGCCAAGGCACTGGTTCGCCGAGGGCGGCAAGCTGTCCAACCCCGACATCTACCCCGAAAGCTGGCTCTGGCTGTGACGGGCGCGCCCCGCGCGACAGACCTTCCCCCCGTGGCGCAAACCCGCTAGGACACGGCCCATGCCGATCACCCCGGATATCGCCGCCGCGCCCTTCGTGGCCGAAACCGTGCACAAGCGCGACATCTTTTCCGAAACCGTCTCGGGCCATCTCGACGGGGTCGCGGATTTCCCCGTCGTCCTGCGCAAGCTGGACGGCGTGCCGCTTTATGCCAAACCCGTCGCGTGGGGCCTTGCCCGCAAGGAAATCAACGGCCTGCGCGCGGTGCAGGGGATCGACGGGTGCCCGCTGCTGGTGCGGGTCGACAAGACCGGCCTGCTGCGCAGCTGGACGAAGGGCACGCCGCTGCACCTGGCCCGGCCCGCCGATCCGGCATGGTACCGCGACGCGCGGCGCCTCCTGCGCGAGATGCGCCGCGCCGGTGTCACCCACAACGACATCGCCAAGCCCCAGAACTGGCTGATGACCCCCGAGGGCCGCGCGGCGGTCATCGACTTCCAGCTGGCCAGCACCCACCGGCGGCGCGGGCGGCTGTTCCGCACCATGGCGCGCGAGGACCTGCGCCACCTGCTGAAACAGAAACGCGCCTACGCGCCGCATCTGCTGACCCCGGCCGAGAAAAAGATGCTGGCGCGCAAGGCACTGCCGTCGCGGATATGGATGGCCACCGGCAAACGGCTCTACAATTTCATCACGCGGCGGCTGATGAACTGGTCCGACGGCGAGGGCACCGAGGATCGCATCGCGCGTGACGGCCCCGCCCTGCGCGCCGCGCTGACGGCCCATCCGCAGGTCGGCGACATCGCGCTTTGCACCTATGCCCGCCCGGCCAAGGGCGTCGGGCTCTACGTGTTCGCCGAAACCACGCTGGACGCCGACACCCTGCGCGGTCTGGCGACGGACCCGGCGCCGGACCTGCTGCAGCCCGTGGCGGCGCTGCCGCGCCACGCGGACGGCACGCCG
>NZ_JBKOTX010000403.1:0-2227 GCF_047086965.1 Roseovarius halophilus (ex Wu et al. 2025)
CTGGCGCGGCTTCGCGGCCACCGGCCACCTGCCCGATGCCGCACCGCTGCACTTCGTCTTTCGCGCGGTCACGCCGCCGGGCCGCCCGCGCCGGTTCGACGCGCGCTTCTTTCTGATCGAGGCCGAGGCGCTGACCACCGATCCCGATGATTTCTCGCGCGCCGAGGAAGAGCTGAGCCACCTGCACTGGGTGCCTCTGGCCGAGGCGCGGGCGCTGGACCTGCCCTTCATCACCGAGGTCGTGCTGGCCGAGATCGCCGCCGGGTTGGACCGGCCCGGCCCGCCCGCACGGGTGCCCTTCTTTCGCAACGACGATGAGCGGCGTCTGGTCACGCAGCTTGGCGGACGCTCGCCGCTGGACCGGGTTTAGCTCGGGTGCCCAGCCGACGCCGATGGCGTGGAATGATCCGAACGCCGGGGGTCTTTCAGGCCGGGTCTCACTCCCGCGGCCAGAGCGGATGCGGCACGGGATCCTTGGCGCGCAGGAAGTGCTGCCGGAAGACCTGCGCATAGGACCGGTAGCGATAGCCCGCGTTGCGCCGCAGGTAGTGATCGCGGTTGGCGTGATACAGCGCGGGCAGGCGATACCAGGGCACCGCCGGGTGCATGTGATGGACCACGTGCAGGTTGTTGTTGAGAAACAGCAGCGCCAGCGGCCCGCGATCCTCGATGATGACGGTCCGGGCGCGGGCCTTTTCGTGCGCGCGGTGTTCAAGGAAGGTGCGGATCTTGAGCAGCGCCAGGCCCAGGTAGGCCGCCAGCGCATAGGCCCCCAGCGACAGCGGCGACAACCAGACCAGCCCCAGCACAGGCACCAGCGCCGGGACATGGGCCAGCCAGCCGGCGATGACCCGCCGGTCGCCGGCGCGGATCGCCACAACATCGCCGCGCAGCCAGAACAACGTGCCGATCACCGGACCCAGCACCAGCCGCCCCACCAGGGTATTGTTGGCGCGCAGGATCGCCCGCACGGGCCGGGACAGAAGCGCCCAGCGGGCCGGGTCGATGAAGTTGGACTCGGGGTCGTCGTAGGGGTCGGTCAGGTGTTCGTCGCGGTGGTGGGCCAGGTGGGTGTCGCGAAACCGCGCATAGGGCACCACCAGGGCCAGCGCCGGGGACATGAGCAGCCCGTTCAACCGCGATGAGGCGATGGGGTGGCCGTGGATCGCCTCGTGGCTGAGCGAGGAATGAAAGGCGATGATGACGCCAAGCATACCCACCGCCAGCGGCGCCGACAGGCTGGCCAGCCCGAAGAGGGCCAGCGCCCAGCCGAGGTAGCAGCCCAGGACCAGGCCGAGGGTCAATCCCTCGACCCGCGCCGGGGCTGCGGTCGCGGCCAGCAGGCCGCCTTGTTCAGACATGCAGGCGGCCCCAGCGAATGTGCGCCCAGACACGTTCGTAAAGGACATAAAGGCCGAACCCCATCGCGGAGTTGACCACCGCCATGGCCCCGCCCAGCGCCACGGACCCTGTCATCGCGAGGCCGACAAGGCTCATGCAAAGCAGACCGATCATGTTCCAGATCACGGCTTTCAGGAGGCTGCGACGGGGGGTTTCCATGGGGCTCCTCTTGGGGTTTTGCGCGGTTTGATGTGTCACCCCCATGTGCCCTGTCCGACGCCGGTTCGACCACTCGGTTTCATGTTAACAAAGACGGCATATGATGATATAAATCACCATATGTCGGGAACTGTAGACAAGCGTACCCGTGCCGCCCTCTTCCGGGACCGCCTGGCCGAGGCCATGGCGGACCGCGGCGAGACCCAGGCCGGGCTGGCCCGCCGGGTGGGGGTGGACCGCTCGACCGTCTCGCAACTGCTGGCCGGGCAGAGCGCCCGCCTGCCCAATGCCCAGGTGGTGGCCGAATGCGCCGGGGCGTTGGGGATCTCGGCTGACTGGCTGCTGGGCCTGACCGACCGGCCCGAGAATGCCGCCGATCTTGTCGCCGCCACGATGGAGATCACCAAGGCGCCCCGCGCGCTGGTGGACGAACAGATCTTCGCCTGGCACCAGGAGGCCGCGGGCTACAAGGTGCGCCACGTTCCCGCTGGGCTGCCCGACATGTTCAAGACGCCCGAGGTTCTGAAATGGGAATACGAGCCCGCGCTGGGGCGCAGCACTGAACAGGCTGTAGCGCGACAATCTGGCTGAGAGTTGCGCGTCAATCAGGATGAGGATCCTTGGTCGCGACATAGATGACGATGGCGGACTTTGCCGCCACCATCAA
>NZ_JBKOTX010000404.1:0-2209 GCF_047086965.1 Roseovarius halophilus (ex Wu et al. 2025)
GCCCGCGCCGGGGCGCGCCAGATCGTCACGCCCTATGTGCCGACCGGCCCGCTGCGCGACTGGCTGGACGAGGCGCGCCCCGCACTGGCCCAGGCCGGTATCACCCTGGCCGAGTGGCAGCGCGACTGGGACCGGCTGATCTGGCCCCATGCCACCGCCGGGTTCTTCAAGGTCAAGAAACAGATCCCCCGCATCTTGCACGCGGCGGGCCTGTCATGACCCGCACCCTCGTCATCGGCGCCGGCATGGCCGGCATCGCCTGCGCACGGGCGCTCAGGGACGCCGGCCGCCCGGTGCGCGTGATCGACAAGGGCCGCGGCATCGGCGGGCGCATGGCGACACGCCGGGCCGAAACCTCGGCGGGGCAGCCCCTGCGTTTCGACCACGGAGCGCAATATGTCACCGCCCGCGATCCCGGGTTTGCCGCGCTGCTGACCGCGTCGGCGGCGGCGGCCCTCTGGGCGGATGGCGCAGCACATCCGCATTACGTGGGCCTGCCCGGCATGTCGGGCCTGCCGCGGGCCATGGTCGCTGGGCTGGACGTGTCCCTTGGCGTCGAGGTGGCCGAGGTCCGCCGGGCCGGGGCAATCTGGCAGGTGGCAACCCGAGACACGGTGATCGAGGCAGAGCACGTGGTCCTGGCGGTGCCCGCGCCCCAGGTCGCACCGCTGATCGGCGCCGATCACCCGCTCGCCGCCCGGCTGGAGGCGGTGGAGATCGCCCCCTGCCTGACGCTGATGGCGGCCTTTCCTGCCGATGCGCCCGCGCCCTTCGTGAGCCGCAAGCTGTCAGAGGGGCCGCTGGCCTTCATCGCACGCGACAGCAGCAAGCCGGGCCGCCCGGGCGGGGCCGTCGCGTGGGTGGCGCAGGCCAGCCCCGGCTGGTCGGCCGCGCACCTGGAACAAGACAGGCAAGAGATGGCCCGCCGGATGCTGCCGCCTCTTTGTGCCGAGATCGGGGCCGCGGCGGACAGCGCGCTGCATGTCGCGGCGCATCGCTGGCGCTATGCCCGCGTGACGGCACCGCTGGGCAAGGCTTTTGTGCGAGACGCCAGCGGCACGCTGCACCTGGGCGGCGACTGGTGCCTAGGGCCACGGGTCGAGGCCGCCTGGGCCAGCGGCACCGCCATCGCCGCGGATATCATGGCGGGTTCGGATGCGTGACGACCCGCGCATTGCTGGCCTTCTCCGCCTGATCACGGGGGCGCTGCATCCCGCGCCTGGCGTGGGGCGGATGGTGCTGGCGCTGGTCATGGGGGCGCTGTGCCACGCGCTCTTTGCCGCCGCGGTGCTGGCCATGATCGCGGCCATGTTCTTCGGGCTGAGCGAGAGTCTGGGCACCGTGCCCTGGCCCTGGGCCGCGCTGGCCAACGCCGCGCTGATCGTCCAATTCCCGCTGGTCCACTCGGCCTTGCTGACGCCGCGCGGCGGGACTCTTCTGACGCGGCTGATCCCCGGCCGCCACGGCGGCACGCTCGCCACCACCAGCTATGCCGTCATCGCCTCGGCCCAGTTGCTGGCGCTCTTCGCGCTCTGGACCCCCTCGGGCATCGTCTGGTGGCGGGCCGAGGGTGCGGCGTTCTGGGCGATTTGCGGCGCCTATGCCGCCGCCTGGCTGCTGCTGATCAAGGCCAGTTTCGACGCCGGGGCCGAGGTGCAATCGGGCGCGCTGGGCTGGATGTCGCTGCTGGCCGGGCGCAGGCCGGTCTTTCCCGACATGCCCGTGCTGGGCCTGTTCCGGGTCATCCGCCAGCCGATCTACGTCGCCTTCGCCCTGACGCTCTGGACGGTGCCGGTCTGGACGCCGGACCAACTGGCCCTGGCCGTCAGCTATACCGCCTATTGCCTTCTGGCCCCGCGCCTGAAGGAACGCCGCTTTGCCGCGCGCTACGGGAGCCGCTTCGCGGGGTATCGCGCGCGGGTGCCCTATGTCCTGCCCAAGAGGAGGCCCGGAAATGCGCAACGACCTGACGATCTATGACGCCGTTGCCGATCACTGGTGGTCGGACGAGATCCGCTGGGTGCGCACGCTCAAGAACCTCGTGCCGGGCCGGCTGTCCTGGTTCGACCGCCAGATCGACTGGGCGGGCAAGCAGGTGCTGGACCTTGGCTGCGCCGGGGGCTTTATGGCCGAGCCTCCGGGATGCCGGACATGCCCCACGGCTTCGCCTCGGGCTCGAAGGCGCCGAGCATGAGCTTGCCCGCGTCCT
>NZ_JBKOTX010000405.1:0-2208 GCF_047086965.1 Roseovarius halophilus (ex Wu et al. 2025)
GGCTTACGCACCTGCCAGCATCACCCTACGATACAACATCTGGTGCGGTCGTCCGGTAACCGGAAATGCAACCCACCCACACAAAACGCGAAGAAGCCAGAATCTTAGTCATGGCGATGTTACGATATTTTAAGATTGTTTTCTGTTGTGCTTTGTTATTCTCACCAAAAGCCACCGCACTGTCGGCTTCAAGATGATCCACAAAATAAACCGCCTTTTTTATCCAATGCTGCAAATCCACATTTTGTTGCAGCTTGATGATGTTCATAGCCTCAGCCTTTTCCATCTTAATCTCAGGCAAGTGCTTCGATAGCTTGACGTTCATCCCCTTTGGAATTAACATAAGATTTCCCAACCTTCCTATCAGCTGGCCTTTCTGATACTCTTTTACCGTTTTATCTGTCTGCTCTTTGGCCCAAATATGTTCAATCTCTAGTTTATCGTTACTTTTCGGGCCTGTTCCGACAAGCTTTTCAAAATTGAAGCTCTGGTTATTCAGAAGGCTTTCCTCCCAGCGAGCAAGAAAATAGCGCAACCACTTGCGATAACTCGGAAAATCAAATCGAAAGGTATCGCCGTCATCAATGGTTAGACTGCTAACGATACATTTCACTGAATTTGATTGCTCACTTCGAACGATTGCAATCAATTCTGCCTTCAATTGCTCTGAGGTTATCTGTTTAGTAAAATATTTATGAGCCAATTTTGAACATTTCACATCGTAACTATCCACTCGGATCCTTCTAGAGGCACGAGGCAAGCCGTAAAGCCTGAAATTTACTTTCTCAATCACTTCAAGAACAGAAGCGTCGCTGACATAAGCGTGAGATGCTGACAAACACTCATGTGCCATAATGATTGGCAAAACGCTCCTCAATGTGCCGTGGTGGCGCAAATATGTTAACGCCCGCATTCTAGCCGACGATGTATCATTAGCCGTCAGCAAATTACTGTATGCGTCAAAGGCGTTCTCCAAAAAGCTGAGGAACTTCTGAAAGTTCTCCCTGTCTTTTTCACCGTATGAACCGAAAACTGGCAACTTTTCCGCTACAATTTTCGCATCTGTTTCTCTAGATTTGCGTTTATTCGGGTTAAACTGAGCTGTCACAACAGCACGAAGCACTCGATCTGCTTCTTCGTCATTGATATCTAGCTTTGCGAGATTGGCTGCAATTTTAGACCAAACATCCTGAACATTTACACGCCATTTTCTGGTATGGACCAAATGAATAAGGTGATTTTTAACTAGGTCAAGTTGCGTAACCTTTCTACCGCGATTGTTTATGGATTCAAAAACTCGTGCGACATCAGCCTCATCTCGGAGGGTAAACAAGATAAGAGACAGACCGTCTTCCACAATGTTTTTTAAACGCTCTGGACTTCGAGTATTATCGTTCACCCATTTTTTTATAGTATCAGAAGCTGCCGCATAGTTTCGTTGTCCCTGTGTTTTCCATGGGCCATTGTTACCTCGAAGGGTGTTATAAAAATAATTCTCGTCCACCGCCTGGGGCATCAATCTAACGTTCCCGTTAGGTGCAAAAAGAAAGCTTTTCGTGTGTGCACTTCGAGACAGTTCTGCATGAATCAGCGCCAACGTAGTTAAGCGTTGTTGACCATCGACAACCCTATATGGTTTGCTTTCATCCTTACTACGATGACAGGTAATCATCCCCATTACGTGGATGAGATTGGCATCATCCTCTAGCATATCAGCGAGGCGATCTATGTCGCCTAGTAACGCCTCTACTTCCTCAGCCTCCCAAGCGTAAGCGCGTTGGTAATCGGGTATCTTAAACGCTCTACCCGTATCGAAAAATTTTGCGAACGTAATGCATTCTGCTTTTGGGGGAGATGTGACATCCTTCAACATAAATGCCTTGCCTTTCTTTTTTCGATATCGCCAAAGATTAGGCCCAAGATGGCCAGGATCTTATAGATTGACGCGATGTCTACCTGTTATCTGATGTGTTGCAATCAAAGATTGCCTTTCTTTTTCCCAACCTGTTCTGCAACCTCAACCCATAAATTGTTGAAACTGCATTTGCAGAACAATTCAAATCCCTTTGCCCGTGAAGCAAATGAGCATGACCGATTTTGACGCACTGTAGGGCACCTCGATTTTTGAGGCTTCTGGGCCTGATTTGGCCGCAGTAGCGTGTTGACGGCGCTTGGATGGCGTCGACGTTTTGAGGTTTACAGCGCGGC
>NZ_JBKOTX010000406.1:0-2198 GCF_047086965.1 Roseovarius halophilus (ex Wu et al. 2025)
AGAATGGCACGCTGTCAAAAGCCAGCTCGCGATCATGTTCGAAGACCGCTTCCCAATGACGTAAAAAAGGCGTCAGGGCACAAAATTCCGCACAGTCTCGAGGTTCTCGATGCAAAGACTGCTTTCCCTCATCGACTGGATATCACAGGCTCTCGCGGTGCTCTCCGGCCTGATGATCGCGGTCATCGCGCTTCTTGTCTCGACGGAGATCATGTTGCGCAATCTCTTCGGGCACTCGCTCTCTTTCGTCTGGGAGGTTTCGGTCTATTTCCAGATGTGCGCGATCTTCCTCGCCTCTGCCTGGACACTGCGGACAGGCGGCCATATCCGTGTGACCCTCGTTCAGACGGCCATGCCGCGGGCATTCGAATGGCTGGCAACGCTGGTCGGCTTAGCCATCTCGGCTGTCCTGTCGAATGCGCTCGTTCAGCTCGCCTGGCGCTACGGCACCAGTGGGCGCTCCTCGGGCTCTACGAGTGATATCGCGCTGGTCTATCCCGCCGCTGCCATGGCCGTCGGTGCTGTGCTGCTCACCATTCAGATCGCGCTCAGGCTCCTGAGACTAGGGCTTGGGATGGCGCCCGAGCTCGAGGTCACCGGCGAGGAGCAGACCGCGCCCAACATGGACTAGTCGAGATGCCAGCTTCAGTCATCATCACCACACTGTCACTACTCGCCGTGCTCGCCTCGGGGGCATGGGTCGGGCTTGGGCTGATCGGGGTTGGCGTCTTCAGCCTCGAGGTGTTCCGGAACATGCCGGTCGAGCGGCTGCTGTCGCAGTCGGTCTGGAACGGCCTTTCCTCTCCCGAGCTGCTGGCGCTGCCGCTCTTTATTCTAATGGCTGAACTGCTTTTCCGCTCGCGCTTCGTGGACGGCCTCTTCCTGGCGCTCGATCCCTGGGTTCGGCGCCTGCCGGGCGGGCTGCTGCACACCAATGTCGTCGCCTGCGCCTTCTTCGCGCTCGTTTCGGGCTCCTCGGCGGCAACGACCAGTTCGGTCGGGCGTATGACCATCGGTGAGCTCAAGTCGCGCGGCTACGATACCCGCATGACCATCGGCACGCTCGCCGGAGCCGGCACACTGGGCTTCCTGATCCCGCCGAGCATCGTGATGATCGTCTACGGAGTCCTTTCGCAGACTTCGGTGCTGAAGCTCTTTACCGCCGGTATCCTGCCAGGCCTGCTGCTAGCCTGCTGTTTCATGGGCTATATCGCCTTGGTCTCCCGCCTGCGGCCCGAGATCGCGGCCGCGGCAACCGACCTCGGCGAGGACGGGATCTGGCGCGAGCGGATGCGTCACCTGCCGCGGCTGCTTCCCTTCATCGCGCTGATCCTTGCCATCCTCGGCTCCATGTACGGGGGTATCGCGAGCCCTACCGAAGCGGCGGCCGTCGCGGTCCTCGTGACTGTCGCCCTCATGGCATTTGAGCGAAGCCTGAGCCCCCAGACCCTTATGGATGCCTGCCTTGGCACGGCGCGCACGGTGGCGATGCTCGGCCTGATCATCGGCGCGGCCAGCTTTCTCTCTTCGGCCATCGGCTTTCTCGGCATGCCCCAGGCGGTGGCAACTTTCGTCAACGGGCTCGACCTATCGCCCTTCGCACTGATCCTCTTGCTGATCGCCGTCTATATCGTCCTTGGCAGTTTTCTGGAGGGCATGTCGATCATCGTCATGACGATCCCAATCGTCTTGCCGCTTGTGACGGCGGCAGGTTACGACTCGGTCTGGTTCGGCATCTTCCTGATCCTGATGGTGGAGCTGGCGCAGATCTCGCCTCCGGTTGGCATGAACCTCTTCGTGCTGCAGGGGCTAACGCGCGAGCCGCTTTCGGTGATCGTCCGCGCGGCCCTGCCGTTCTTCCTGATCATGCTGAGCTTCGTGCTGATACTCGCGCTCTTCCCGGGCATCGTGGGCTTCTTGCCGGGGCTCCTCTGACAACCGGATTTTGCTAGGCTTCTCTTGGAATGCGTGAGGCTCTTCGGACGCTACGTCGATTTAGGCTCAGGACTTCGGTAACGGGTCTCTCTCAGTCAAGAGATTTCGGCCAAGCGATTTAGCCCCGCCGACGGGCCATTCCTGCTCGGTCGATCCGCTCGGCGTCTTGGGTTGGGGCACGGTTTCCTGAGACAGTTCATAGCGCTAATTTTCCATCGAAGGAGAATGGACCATGGACGACAAGAACAGCTCGACACCTGGCG
>NZ_JBKOTX010000407.1:0-2184 GCF_047086965.1 Roseovarius halophilus (ex Wu et al. 2025)
CGCGCCAGGTGTCGAGCTGTTCTTGTCGTCCATGGTCCATTCTCCTTCGATGGAAAATTAGCGCTATGAACTGTCTCAGGAAACCGTGCCCCAACCCACTTTGCCAGCAACGTCAAAACTGACATGAGCCCCGACAGCGCGGCCAAGAGCGCACCGCGCGCCGCCCGTGCTGCAAAAACGGCAAGACCGCCCTGCCCGCGTTCCGGCGCATCAGGGCCGGACCAGGACCCTTCTTGCCACGTCGATGGTGCGGCCTGAGGCTGCGAAGGCTGCGAGACGTGGGGCATGGACCCTCGGGGGCTTAAGGGATTCTACGAAAAAAGTATGGCGCGCGTGGGCGGGACGGGCCCTGACGGAACAGCGCCCTGATCGCTTGAACGGGTTGCCATGGGCGGCGGCGGGGCTTCAACGGATTGAAGCCTCGATGCCTTGGGATCAGCGGTGCTGCCGGGCAAAAGGGGCATGCTGTTCCTGGTCGGCATATCCGGTCCGCGCACTTGGGCGGCGGGCCGCGCCTCAAAACCGCTTCGCATCATCGCAAACTCCTGATCGCACCCGGTGCACGGCGCGCCGGTCGAGGCTTGCCCAGGCGACCGGACCGCTACTTGTTTGACGGGCAGGTTTGCCGCGCCCGTATTCCCCCCCCCGCGCGCGTACCGAGGACGACCGGGAAAATGCAGCGCTTTGTCGCGAAATCCTCCCCTGCAAGCGCGCGCGGTCGCGAAGCAGGGTCGCACCGTATGGTGTAAGAGGCCGCCAGCGTCACCACCGGCCGCGCGGCTCACGCCACCCCGAGGGCTACGCGCGCGGCCTCTTGGACCAACCGGTGGGACCCTGCCGTCACGGGGGTGCCACGCACGCCATGAGAGTTAAAATACAGCAATATCAGGCTTTGCCTTATGCGGTGGGCCGGGATTTGGGGATCACTCCCGCGACGTGGCGGAATGGGGCAAGCGCCAGACGGTTGGGGAGATCAAGACCAGCCCGCGAACCCACCATGTCCTCATATCTGGTCGATCATGATACGGACCACCTATCCGAACCACTAGTTTTGCTTAGCCCCTTGCGTCACCCCAGCGTTTTTGGCTACTACCGACGGCGGAGCGGTGGCCGAGTGGTCGAAGGCGCACGCCTGGAAAGTGTGTAGGCGGGAAACCGTCTCGAGGGTTCGAATCCCTTCCGCTCCGCCACATCTTTCGTGCAAACTACTCATATCGTTCAACTTTCTGCCCGGTTGGGTGGTCAAGGTACGAAACGCGGTACATTTTGGCGCTTGGGCTGTACCGTTGGTCGGAGCCTAGCGGATTGCGGGGATCGAGTCAGCGGGCGTGTCGGGCCGGACGTGTCCATGGGGCCTGCCTTTTCGGAGCATGATGGTCCTGGTCTTCCCGCCGCCTTTGGGCGCGGCGGGGGTTGGGTGTGTGGTCTCTGGATTTTTTAAAACGTGCGCGCGCAGGGCCTGCGGCCCTGTCGCGGGGGCTCCGGACGGGTGTCCGGAGCCCTTCGGGTTGGTGGGGATTGTGTCCGGCTTATTGGGTCATGCCCCTGACGTTTGGGTAGTGAGTTCATTGGTCTCAACACGATCTGCGCTCTCCGTGGTCCTGTCCGGGATCACCTGATCAAGAAGGTTTGCCAGGTCTTCGGCGTGAAGCTCCCGCGTTTCGATGAGGGCCTCGGCGATGCGCTCCAGCGCGGCGCGGTGATGGCTCAGGGCCTCGCGCGTCTCGGCCTCGGCTGTCCGGAGGGTGTCCTCGATCCGTGTCCGGGACTGCTGCGCGAGCAGCCGTGCGGTGATGTCAGGCGAGTGCCAGGTCAGGGCGTCGCCAAGCCCGAGGCGCATCTCGGCATCTGTCAGAAGCTGGGTGGCCATCGCGAGATCGCTGTCCGCGCCGCCGCCCGCGCCGCTGGAGACCTCTTCGAACATCATCGCTTCGGCCGCGCGTCCGCCGAGGCAGGTCCGGACAAGCGCATCGATGCGCGCTCGGGTCAGGAAATCATGCTTGGGCCGCTCGACCGCCCCGCCGCCGGCCCGGAGAATGGCCCGCTGCGCGACAGGCGCGCCGAAGAGGTGTCCGGCAAGCAGATGTCCGGCTTCATGCACCGCCACGCGGCGCAACGTGTCCGGGTCCGGCGCGGGGGCGAGGTCAGCCGCCGCGGCGTCAAGGTCGCAGGGCGCGAGGGCGG
>NZ_JBKOTX010000408.1:0-2153 GCF_047086965.1 Roseovarius halophilus (ex Wu et al. 2025)
CGTGCCGGGCGACCGTGCTGCGCAGGCGGCGCAGATCCTCGCGGGCCTCGGCCACCGTGCGGCAGACGCGGCTGCCGATCTCGATCTGGCATTTCAGGACCAGAACCGCGACCCGCGCGCCCTCGAACCCTGTCACGGGGATCATGCGCCCTCCTCCCGCGCCGCGAGGTCGTGCAGGATGGCCAGTGCACGGTCCGCGTCCGCTTCGGGGACGAAAACGTGGTCGTGGTGATAGCCCGCAACCATGTTGCAGGCGATGTCATGGGCCGCCAGCGCCGCCGCCACGGCCGCCGTCAGGCCGACACCGTCGAGCGCGGACTGGACGCCCAGCGTGATCCGGCGCATGGGCTGGTCCGCCGGCAGGCCGTGGCGGCGCATTGCAGCCTCCGGCAGGATCAACGAAACACCTTCGGCTTCGCGAACGACCGCCAGCGCCTCGGGGAAATGCAGCGCCGCCACGGGCTCGGCCACGGTGCAGAAATGATAGGTTTCCGCGTCGGCCTGCGGCGCCATCCCCGCGATCATGGCCGTCCTGTCGCGCACCGCATTCATCAGCGCACCTTGAGCGTGGCAAGCCCGATCATCGCCAGTATCAGCGCGATGATCCAGAAGCGAATGACGATCTGCGGTTCGGCCCAGCCCTTCTTTTCGTAGTGGTGATGAATCGGGGCCATCAAGAACACGCGCTTGCCCGTGCGCTTGAAATAGAACACCTGGATGATGACGCTCAGCGCCTCGACCACGAACAGCCCGCCCACGATGCCCAGGACGATCTCGTGCTTGGTGGCCACGGCGATCGCGCCCAGCGCGCCGCCGAGCGCGAGGCTGCCGGTATCCCCCATGAAGACCGCCGCCGGCGGTGCGTTGTACCACAGAAAGCCAAGGCCGCCGCCCACGAGCCCTGCAACGAAGACCAGTATCTCCCCCGTTCCCGGCACGTAATGCACCTCGAGGTAATCGGTGAAATCGACGCGTCCCACCGCGTAGGCAATGACCCCCAGCGCACTTGCCGCGATCATCACCGGCATGATCGCCAGCCCGTCAAGGCCATCGGTCAGGTTCACCGCGTTGGCCGCGCCCACGACGACGAACATGGCGAAGGGTATGAACAGCCACCCCATGTTGAGCAACGCGTCCTTGAAGAACGGGAAGGCCAGCTGGTTCTGCAGCTCGGCCGGGTGGAACCACGCCGCCCAGGCGGCTGCAACGGCCGCGATCAGGAAACCCAGCGCCAGCCGCAATTTGCCGGGCACGCCCGAAACGTTCTGCTTGCTCACCTTGGCAAAGTCGTCGGCGAACCCTACCAAGCCGAACGACAGCGTGACGAACAGCACAAGCCAGACATAGGGATTGTCCAGCCGCGCCCAGAACAATGTCGATGTCACCAGCGCCCCGACGATCAGCAGCCCGCCCATCGTGGGGGTGCCGGTCTTGGTGACGTGGCCCTCGGGGCCATCGTCGCGGATGGGCTGGCCCTTGCCCTGGCGCTTGCGCAGAACGTTGATCAGCGGCGGCCCGAACAGGAACCCGAAAAGCAATGCCGTCATGAAGGCCCCGCCGGAGCGGAACGTGATGTATCGGAACAGGTTGAAGAAGTCCCCGCCATCCGACCATGCGGTCAACCAATACAGCATCTAGCCCCGTCCTTTCCGGCCGCGCGTTTCGTCATCCATCGCGCGGATCGCTGACACGACCCGTGCCAGCCCCATGCCGAGAGACCCCTTGGCCAGCACCACGTCGCCCGCATCGAGATCGTCGTGCACGTGGTCGGCCATTTCATCGGCGGTTTCACACCATCGCCCGCGCTTCTGTTCAGGGAGCACTTGCCAGAGCTCGCGCATGAGCGGGCCGATCGCGTGGATTTGATCCACCGCCGCGACCGCCGGATGACCGGCGAGCGCGCGATGCATCTCGGGACCGGTCGGGCCCAGTTCCTTCATGTCGCCCAGATAGGCGATCCGCCGCCCCTTGGAGACACGCCCGATGTCATGTGTCACCTCGGCCGCTGCCAGCACGTCCAGCGCCGCCCCGATCGAGGCCGGGTTGGCGTTGTAGCTGTCATCGTAAAGCATGAGCGTCATACGCGGGTCGGCCGGGTCCAGCCGGATCAACGCGCGCGTGCCGCGGCCGTCGCGCGGCCGCCATTGCCCGAG
>NZ_JBKOTX010000409.1:0-2112 GCF_047086965.1 Roseovarius halophilus (ex Wu et al. 2025)
GGGGCGTGGCGGGATCAGGGTGAGCGGCGCAAGCGGCCGGTTCACGCTGGTCTCCAGTAGGCGGCAGAACTCCGCGACCGCCGGGTACACGTCCCGGACCGGGGCCGCGGCCGCAAGGGCCCGCACCGCCGCTTCGGGGTAATTGGCCGCGCCGGGCAGCGCGCCCAGCCACTCCATGTAGCCCATGTGGGCCAGTTGCCGCGCCCGCGCCTCCGAGCAGCCGTGTGACCGCATCGCGTTGAGGATATCTTCCAGAATCATCGCGCCCTCCGCGCCTGTGAACGGGGATGGCGCGGCACTGGTCAGACGGAGATCACGGTCATCACAGGCACCTTGCCGGGGCACCCCGCCCGGGTCGAAAATCATGACGACAGGTCTCCTGGCTCGCGGGTCGGGGCGGGTGCCGGGCCTTCCCGGGGGCAGGCCCCAGTGGTCAGTATCGGCACCGCTCACCGCTTACAGTTGCGGGGGCAGCCGCGGACTTGCCCGGATCGGGCGCACCGCGTTCCCTTTTCACCCAACGGCATGGGGCCGCCGGGCACCGTCGGGAAAGAAGGTAGGCGAGCGCGCGGGCCGCTGTCAATGTCTGCGACGCCGCGCGTGGGGGTCTGGTCAGCCGGCCCGCGCCCGCATAGTGTTCCGGCCATGATCGATATCGCCTTTCTCGTCACGGCCTTTGCCGCGCTCTTCGTGGTCATCGACCCGATCGGTCTGACCCCGATTTTCGTGGCCCTCACCCAGGGCATGAGCGCGACCAGGCGCCGGGCGCTGGCCCTGCGCGCCTGTGGCATCAGCTTTGCGCTGCTGCTGGTGTTCGCCCTGTTCGGCGAGGCCGTTCTGGGCTTCATCGGTATCTCCATGCCTGCCTTCCGGGTGGCCGGCGGCATCCTGCTGTTCCTGACTGCGCTGGACATGCTCTTCGAGCGCCGGCAGAAGCGCCGCCGCGACCAGGCCGACGACGACGAGGAGGAAGACGACGACGACCCCTCTGTCTTCCCGCTGGCGATTCCGCTTATCGCGGGGCCCGGCGCTATCGCCACGATCATCCTGCTGGTGGGCCAGGGCGAGGGCCTGGTCGGCTTTGTCGCCATCCTGGGCGTGCTGCTGGCGGTCCTGGCGCTTGTGCTGACCCTGTTCCTGGGCGCCGGGCTGCTCGAGCGGCTGCTGGGCAAGGTCGGCATCAACGTCGTCACCCGGCTTCTGGGGATGCTGCTGGCCGCGCTGTCGGTGCAATTCGTTCTGGACGGGCTGCGCTCTTTCGGTCTGGGCGGATAGGCCCTATCTGTTACCAATGACTGGAGACCAGATCGCCTCATTCGTCTTTCTTGCCCTGCTGGGGGTGGCCATCCTCGGCTCTTACATGGCGCACAGCCGATTGAAGGGCAGCCAGATGGCCCAGCAGGCCATGATCTGGGTGCTGATCTTCGTGGGCGCCATCGCGGCGGCGGGGCTCTGGCAGGATATGAAAGGCGATCTGACCGTCACCCAGGCGGTGGTCTCGGAGAACGTGATCGAGGTGCCGCGCGGCCGCGACGGGCATTTCCACCTGGACCTGCAGGTCAACGGCGTCACCGTGCCCTTTCTGGTCGATACCGGGGCCACGCAGGTGGTTCTGACGCGCCGCGATGCTGCGCGCGCGGGGTTGGACCCGGAAGACCTGAATTTTATCGGCACCGCTTACACCGCCAACGGCGAGGTCCGCATCGCCCCGGTGGTGCTGGACCGCGTCGCCCTCGGCCCGATCCAAGACCGCAACCTGCGCGCCTCGGTCAATGGCGGGCAGATGGAACAGTCGCTGCTGGGCATGACCTATCTCAACCGTTTCGAGCGGATCGAGATCCAGAACAACCGGCTGTTGCTGGCGCGCTAAGGGGACAGGCGCGGCGTGCGCAGGCCTGTCACCTCTTGATACCGTGCGTCGAGCGCACGTCATGCACGCAGACGGCAATGACCGCTGTCAGCCCGAAGCCGACTCACATGAACGATGCAGCATGAAACGGACCATCGACAAGGAGGGCGGACAACGGACCTTCGCCGCGTTGGCGTGGCAAGTTGGCCCAGGCAGGAAAAGCGGACATCGGGAAGGGGCCGTGAGTTGCGAAGTTGCGACGG
>NZ_JBKOTX010000410.1:0-2109 GCF_047086965.1 Roseovarius halophilus (ex Wu et al. 2025)
GAAGCAGGGCCTGAGCGTTTCTGCGATTGCGCGCAAGGTTGGCTGTGACCGCAAGACGGTTCGGAAGTATCTCGACGGTGGGTTGGAAGCGCCGGTTTATGGGCCACGCCAGCCGCGATCGCGGGTGATCCAGCCTTATGAGGATTATTTGCAGGACCGCATTCAAGCTTTTCCTGATCTCAGCGGGGCGCGCCTGCTGCGTGAAATACGCAAGCTGGGCTACGACGGCGGCTACACGGCGGTCACAGATTTTCTGCGTAAGGTACGTCCGCCCAAGCAGACGCAGTTTGAGCGCCGGTTCGAGACCCCGCCGGGCAAGCAGGCCCAGGTTGATTTTGCCGAGTTCACGGTAGAGTTCACCGATGAGCCCGGCGTCGTCCGCAAGGTCTGGCTGTTCTCGATGGTGCTCGGGCACAGCCGCTGGCTCTGGGGCCGGTTTGTTGCCAGTCAGAACTTACAATCGGTTCTGCGCTGCCATATCGCGGCCTTCTCTGACATGGGCGGCGTGCCTGAGGAAATCCTCTATGACCGCATGAAGACTGCCGTGATCGGCGAGGACGAGGCCGGGGTGGTGACCTACAACAGCTCCCTGGTGGCGCTCTTGAGCCATTACGGCGCAATACCACGCGCTTGCCAGCCGTATCGGGCAAAAACCAAGGGTAAGGTCGAACGCCCGTTCCGCTATATCCGGCAGGACTTCTTCCTAGCCCGGACGTTCCGGAACATGGACGACCTCAATGCCCAATTCGACGCCTGGAGGACCGAGGTTGCCAATCCACGCGTTCACGCCACCACCCGGCGCGTGGTGGATGAGGCCTTTGCCGAGGAGGTTTCCGATCTGAAGCTGCTCCCGGCGATCCCGTACAGTGCGATATTGTCGGTGGAGCGCCGGGTGAGCAAGGATGGCATGATCGCGGTCGGCGGCAACTTCTACTCCGTCCCGGACACCACGCGACGTCGGACACTTGAGGTGCAGCATCACGCCACCGAGCTGCGGATCTATGAGGACGGTGAACTGATTGCTTGCCATCCTGTGCTGGAAGGAAAGGCCTTGCGCCGCATCGACCCCGCGCATCGTAAGGCACCACCACCAAGACCAACCTTGTCGCGGTCCTCGCAGGGATTGCGGCGGCCGCTCGACTTCTACGGCGCGGTTGGCCAGCGCCTGGCGGCTAAGGGGGCGCAGTCATGACCGATCTTCTGAACCGGATCCAGAGCGCTTTGGTCGGGCTGAAGATGCCACGTGCGCTCGAAGCCCTCGATCATACATTACAGCAGCTTGAGAAAGGCGAGATCACAGCGATCGAGGCCATCGACACGCTCCTGAGCGAGGAATACGCAACACGGGAGACGCGTCGGATAGACGTGGCCCTGCGCACCGCCAAGCTCCTGCCTGTTAAGACACTTGAAGGCTTCGACTTCAGCTTCCAGCCGTCGCTCGACCGAGAACGAATTGCGGCCCTGGCCCAGCTCGACTTCATCAGGCGGGCTGAGATCATTCACTTCCTTGGGCCACCGGGCACGGGCAAGTCTCACTTGGCCACGGCCCTCGGCGTCGCCGCCGTGAAAGCGGGCAGAAGCGTGTATCGCGCAACATTGGCCGACCTGATCACGGCGTTGAGCCAGGCCGAACGCGAGGGGCGACTGGCTGAGAAAATCCGCTTCTATACTCGGGCCTCGTTGCTGATTGTCGATGAGATCGGCTATCTGCCTATCACCACCGGCGGCGCCAACCTGTTCTTCCAGCTGGTCAACGCCCGCTACGAAAAGGGCGCCATGATCCTCACCTCGAACCGCGGATTTGCGGAATGGGGCGAAATCTTCGGGGATCCAGTTGTCGCGACCGCGCTGCTCGACCGGCTCCTACATCACGCCGTGGTCATCCAGATTGAGGGGGCCAGCTACCGGCTGCGCAGCCATGCTGACCTCATCCCCGAGCATGTCCGCGCAAACGCCCCCATCACACCGCCACCGCCGCCAAAACGGCGAGGCCGGCCGCCCAAAACAAAAAGCGGAGCAGATGATCACTGAAACCGGCTGATCACCGGATCCGTAAAAGTGGGGAATTTTACTTCGGCACTTTTGGGGAATTTTAACTCGGCGTTGACA
>NZ_JBKOTX010000411.1:0-2093 GCF_047086965.1 Roseovarius halophilus (ex Wu et al. 2025)
AGGGCGGCGGCGCGGGGCCGCGGCTCGACGTGCAGGGGCGTGTCGCCGCCGCCTTCGGGGCGCTGGGTCCGGGGCTGGCCGAGGTGGTCTACCGCACCTGCTGCCTGCTCGACGGGCTGGAAACCACAGAACAGCGCATGGGATGGTCGGCCCGGTCGGGCAAGATCGTGTTGCGCATCGCCCTCGATCGCCTGGTCGAGCACTACCGCCAGACCGGGCAGTTGAACACGCGCTACGGCTGATGGGCCCGGACCCGAGGCTTGCACGCCGCGCAACACGGGGTTTCATTGCTTTTTCCGGCGGTTCGGCCTAGCTAGGGGCTTATAGACGCTGGAGGAGGCCCACGTGCGCGACCTGAACATTCCCGAATCCCGGCACCCGGAAAAGGCGCATCGCGCCGACAACGCCCAGCCGAAGAAACCGGACTGGATCCGGGTCAAGGCGCCGACCTCCAAGGGCTACCAGGACACCCACAGGATCATGCGCGAGAATGGCCTTGTGACTGTCTGCGAGGAAGCGGGCTGTCCCAACGCGGGCGAATGCTGGTCCCAGGGCCATGCCACCATGATGATCATGGGCGAGATCTGCACCCGCGGCTGCACCTTCTGCAACGTGGCCACCGGCCGCCCAGACGATCTGGACGTCTTCGAGCCGGGCCGCGTGGCCGACGGGGTGCAGAAACTGGGCCTCAACCACGTGGTCATTACCAGCGTGGACCGCGATGACCTCGACGATGGCGGGGCGGAGCATTTCGCGATGACCATCCGCGCGATCCGCAAGCGCAGCCCCGGCACCACCATCGAGATCCTGACGCCAGACTTCCTGAAGTGCCCGCCATCGGCCCTGGAAACCGTGGTCGAGTCGAAACCGGATGTGTTCAACCACAACCTGGAAACCGTGCCGGGACTTTACCAGGAGGTCCGCCCGGGCGCGCGCTATTTCCATTCGCTGCGCCTGTTGCAGCGCGTCAAGGAACTGGACCCCACGATGTTCACCAAGTCGGGGATTATGGTGGGCCTCGGCGAAGAGCGTCCGCAGGTTCTGCAGGTCATGGACGACATGCGCAGCGCCGACGTGGATTTCCTGACCATCGGGCAGTATCTGCAGCCAAGCCCCAAGCACCACGCCGTCGCGCGTTTCGTCCACCCCGACGAATTCGCGGCCTACGAGAAGGCCGCCTATGGCAAGGGTTTCCTCATGGTATCGGCCACGCCGCTGACCCGGTCAAGCTATCATGCCGGCGACGATTTCGCCCGTCTGCGCGAGAATCGCCTCAAGAAGCTGGGCGGGGCGGCAGTCTAGGGCAAGGCCACCAGATAGGCGGCGATCGCCTCGCGATCCTCGGCCGGCAAGCGGCTGGTGTTCTCGATCACTGCCACCATGGAGCCGCCGGCGGTGTCGAACGCGGGCGTGAAGCCGCTTTCGAGGTAGGCCGCAATATCCGGCGCGGACCAGCCCAGCCCCTCGGGCGTGATGTCGGGGATGCGTCCGTCGCCATCGGGGTTGTCCGCCCCGGCCAGCCAGTTCGCCCGGTCCAGCCCGCCCAGCGCATTGCGCGGCGTGTGGCATTCGGCGCAATGGCCCAGCGCCTCGACGAGGTAGCGCCCGCGCGACACCCGGCTGTCCAGATCGCCCGTCACCACCCAGTCGTCCTTGGCAAAGAGCCTCTTCCAGCCGCCAAGGCTGCGGCGGATATTGACGGGAAAGCCGACCTTGTGGTCCGGGCTGGGGGTCGCATCGGCGGGCAGGGTGCGCATGTAGGCGATCAGGTCCGCGATGTCCTCCGTCTCGGCCCGGGCATAGGCGGCATAGGGAAAGGCGGGGTAGTAATGCGCCCCCTCGGGCGAAATGCCGCGCTGGATCGCGTTGGCCAGTTCCCGGTCGGACCAGCCGCCGATGCCGTGGTCGGGATCGGTCGAGATATTGGGCGCCACGAAGGTGCCGAACCCGGTCTCGAAGCGCTGCCCGCCGGCCAGCACGGGCGGGCCGTCGTCGTCCTCGGCCACGGGCGCGGTGTGGCACGAGGCGCAGCCGGCGGCGATAAAGACCGCCTCGCCCGCCGCCGCATCGCCGGTCACGCCGTCAAGGTGATC
>NZ_JBKOTX010000412.1:0-2058 GCF_047086965.1 Roseovarius halophilus (ex Wu et al. 2025)
CGGCTTGCCTGCCTCAACGCGGCGCTGGCGCAGGCGGGCCTGTCGCCGGTCACGCTCAGCGACGGGACGGGCGCGGCGCTCGACCGGCTGATCCCCGCCACCCCGCCGGCGGGTCCCTCGGGTGAGCGGCCGCTTGTCAGCGTGCTGATGGCCGCGCATGACTGCGAAGATACCATCGCCACGGCACTGCGGGCGATGCAGGCACAAAGCTGGCGCGATTTCGAGCTGCTGGTGATCGACGATGCCAGTACCGACGGCACCGCCCGGGTCGTGGCGGCCGAAGCCGTCCGTGATCCGCGCATCCGGCTGATCCCGCTGTCGCAAAACCGCGGCGCCTACGGCGCGCGCAATGCCGGGCTGGCCGAGGCGCGGGGGCGGTTTCTCACCCTGCATGACGCCGATGACTGGTCACATCCCGAACGCCTGGCGCGGCAGGCACGATTCCTGCTTGAAAATCCCGGTTTCGCCGGGTGTCTCGGCCAGCAGGCGCGCTGCCTGCCCGACCTGCGGGTCAGCCGCTGGACGGGCACCGGCGAGCTTGTCTTCGAGAACATGACCTCGCTGATGCTGCCCACCGAGCTGGTGCACGGTTGCCTCGGCGGTTGGGACGATGTGCGCGTCTCCGCCGACAGCGAGTTGCTGCGCCGGGTGCGGCGGCTTTTCGGGGAAACCGCCGTGGCCGCCCTCGAAACCGGCCCCGTGGCGCTGCAGCGCGACAGCACGGGCAGCGCCACCGCGGACGGCGCCACCGGGATGGGCAGCTTCTATTACGGCGCGCGGCGTGAATATCACGAGGCGCAGCAGCACCACCATGCCACGGCGGGGCATCTTTTCTACCCGCCTGGCGGGCCGCGCCCCTTCCCGGCGCCGGCCATCCTGCGCGACCGGGCCGCCGCGCGGCGGGAAATCGCCCTCGACAGGGTCTATGCCGGCCTGATGACGGTGCATGACGCCGCTCTCGACACGCTGCTGGGCTGGCTCGACGACGACCGGGCCGCGGGCCGGACGGCCGGGCTGGTGCCGCTTTACGCCACCGCCATGCCCGCCGAGGGGGGACTTGCGCTGCATCCGCTTCTGCGCGGCCGCGTCGATGGCGCCGCCCTGCGCGTGCTGTGTTACGGCGAGCGGGCGCGCTGCGCCCTCTACCGCCGCCTGCCCGGGCAGGATGTGCCGGATCCGCATCGCTACCTGCCGCATGTCCGCGACGGCGACCGGCAGGTCCTGGCCCCCGGGGCTGTCCCGGGCGACGGGTAAACAGGCCGCCCGGCGCGCTTACGCGTCCTCAAACCCGCCCCCCGGACTCTCCCCGCGGCCTTTTTCCAAGGAGACCGTGATGTCCGACCTGTCCACCCGTCTTGCCCTGCCCTTCATCGCCCCGGCGCAGGCCCAGAAACACGTCACCCATAACGAGGCGCTGGAACGGCTCGACCTGCTCGTGCAGATGCGGGTGACGGCTTTCGAGGCAACGACGCCGCCCGAGGCCCCGGCGCCCGGCGCGCTCTACGCGCTCGGCGAAGGCGCCGAGGGGGCCTGGGCCGGACAGGACGGCCGGCTGGCCGCGTTCACCGGCGACAGCTGGGTCTTTCTCGATCCGCAGGCAGGCTGGCTCGCCGTCGCGGCGGATGGCGCCGCGCTGCGGATCTACCGCGACGGCACGTGGCAGACAGGGCCGGACCGGCTCGACCGTCTCGGCCTCGGGGCCGAGGCTGATGCCGCCAACCGGCTGACAGTGGCCGGGCCCGCCACGCTGCTCAGCCATGGCGGCGCGGGGCACCGGCTCAAGGTCAACAAGGCCGGGGCGGGGGAGACGGCCAGCGTGCTCTTCCAGTCGGGCTTCACGGGCCATGCCGAGATGGGGCTGGCCGGGCAGAACGATTTCTCGATCAAGGTCAGCCCCGACGGGAGCAGCTGGGCCGAGGCGCTGCGGTTCAACGCGTTGACCGGGTTCTTGGGTGGCGAGGCGGTACAATCCGGCCCCGAAGACACGACCCCGGGCCGGGCTTTGCTCAATGAGGCGCATGGCCTCGGCTCTTTCACGGGTGGGGTGTTGTCGCAACC
>NZ_JBKOTX010000413.1:0-2039 GCF_047086965.1 Roseovarius halophilus (ex Wu et al. 2025)
ACGGCCGGGGTCACGCGCCCGGCCGCCACCCTGTCTGCCAGCCGCGCCATCGCCTCGCGCGCTTCGGGCGTTTCCAGACGCGCCAGAAGGCCCTGCTTCACGTCCTGCTCGAACCAGTACCGCGCCTGCGCCGCACGGCGCGCGTCGAAATGGCCGTGGTCACGCCGCCACGCCACCAGCGCGGTCATTTCTTCCCACGCCTTGCGCAAGCCCTCGTCCTGCAGGGCCGAAACCATCAGCGCCTTGGGAAATCCGTCCGGGTCCTGCGGACGCTTGCGCAGCAGGCGCAGTGCGCCGGCATAGTCGGTGCAGGTGCGCGTGGCCGCCGGTTTGAGGTCGCCATCCGCCTTGTTCACGAGGATGATGTCGGCGATTTCCATGATACCGCGCTTCACGCCCTGCAGCTCGTCCCCGCCCGCCGGCGCCAGGAGCAGCACGAACAGGTCGGACATCTCGGCGACGACGGTTTCGGACTGGCCCACGCCGACCGTCTCGATCAGCACCACGTCGAACCCCGCCGCCTCGCATACCGCCACCGCCTCTCGCGTGCGCCGCGCCACGCCACCCAGATGCGACTGGCTGGGCGAGGGACGGATGAAGGCGCCGGGATCTCGCGACAGGCGCTCCATCCGCGTCTTGTCCCCGAGGATCGATCCGCCCGATCGCGCCGAACTGGGATCCACGGCCAGCACGGCCACCTTCAACCCCATGCCCGTCAGCATCGAGCCGAAGCTCTCGATGAAGGTCGACTTGCCCACGCCGGGGGTGCCCGACAACCCGATGCGGATCGCCTGGCGCCCCGAATCCTTGAGTTTTTCCATCAGTTTGCCGGCGTCCTCGCGATGGTCCGGCCGGGAGCTTTCGATCAGCGTGATCGCCCGCGACAGCGCCCGCCGGTCTCCCTTGAGAAGTCGATCACTGATCTGTGCAATATCCATGCGCCCCGTCCCGATGCTGCGACCCTCTGGCGGCCTACATGCCGCGCCGACCCCGGGATTGTCCAGCCCGGACCCGGCCGGCTATGGAAATCCGGCCTCGGTTGTCGGATAAGACGGCCCATGACGACCGGGCTTCCCATTCACGAGGCCATCGCGCCGCTCTTCGCCGCGCTGCGCGGGACAGGCCGCGCGGTCCTTCAGGCGCCCCCCGGCGCCGGCAAGACCACGGTGGTGCCGCTCGAAATGCTGAAGGCGGGCATCGGCGTGTCCGCCGGGCGCATCGTGATGCTTGAGCCGCGCCGCCTCGCGGCGCGCGCAGCGGCGGCGCGCATGGCCGAAACGCTGGGCGAAAAGCCGGGCGAAACAGTCGGCTATCGCATAAGGGGGGAAACGAGGGTCGGCGACGCCACCCGGATCGAGGTCGTCACCGAAGGCGTCCTGACGCGCATGATCCAGTCCGACCCCGGGCTTTCGGGCGTGGGCGCGGTGATCTTCGACGAATTCCACGAACGCTCCCTCAACGCCGATCTGGGGCTCGCGCTCTGCCTCGAGATCGCCGACGCCCTGCGCGATGACCTGATCCTGCTGGCCATGTCCGCGACGCTCGATGCCGGGCCGGTGGCCGACCTCATGGCCTGCCCCGTCATCACCTCCGAGGGGCGCAGCCACCCGGTCGATATCCACCATCTCGACCGCCCCCTGCCCAAGGACGCCCGATTCGAGGCGGCCTTGGCCGATCTCGTCGAAAGGGCCGTGACGGAAACGACGGGCGGCGTGCTGGTGTTTCTGCCCGGCGAGGGCGAGATCCGCCGGGTCGAGGCGATGCTGCAGGACAGGGTGCCGGCCGAGTGCCGGATCCGCCCGCTCTTCGGCGCGATGGACTTCGTCCGGCAGCGCGCGGCCATCGCTCCGCTCACCGAGGGGCGCAAGGTGGTTCTGGCCACCTCGATCGCCGAGACGTCCCTGACGATCGAGGATATCCGCGTCGTCGTGGACGGCGGCAAGGCCCGGCGCGCGCGAGCGCGTCCTCGATGGCGCGCTTGAGATGCCCATTGGGGCTCTCAATGGAGCCGTTCTCATGGGCGACACCTTTGGTGTTGC
>NZ_JBKOTX010000414.1:0-2021 GCF_047086965.1 Roseovarius halophilus (ex Wu et al. 2025)
TGCGCGATTCCTCGACCATGATACGCGCCGAACACCCCACCAGCGGCATGCGGCCGTTCGAGGTGATGAACTGCGCCGACCTTGGCGACGTGGGGCCCATCCTGCCGCTCATCACCGGGATGCCGGATACCGGCCATGCCTGCCACGAACGGCATGTCTGCGTGGATACCACCGCGGCGGGCGGCAACGCGGCGCTTCTGGGCGGCATGTCCTGATCCTGTCCACATCGACGCGGCCCCCTGCCCGGGGCCGCGCGGCCTTTCGGGACGGCACGCCGAATGGCGGCGCGATGCGCGCGCGAAACTCCCGCTTTCCGAACCCGCGAAACCGCGCTAGCTATGGCGCATGTTCCCGATCCGCGATCACAACCCGTCGAGCACGACGCCCTACGTCACCTACGCGCTCATCGCGATCAACATCGTGGTGTTCCTTGGCTACTGGCCGCTCTTCAACGACCCGCGCGCGCTGAACGACTTCTTCTACGACTGGGCGATCGTGCCGGTGCTCGTCACGCGCGAAGGCGCCTATGGCGGGCTCTTCACGTCGATGTTCATGCATGGCGGGCTGCTCCATCTCGGGGGCAACATGTTGTTCCTGTGGATTTTCGGCGACAACCTGGAGGACGAGATGGGCCATCTCGGCTATGCGCTGTTCTACCTCGCCTGCGGGGTCGGGTCGGGGCTGGCCCACGTGCTGGCCGGGCCGCTGTCGCCGGTGCCGACCGTCGGCGCATCCGGGGCGATCGCCGGCGTGATGGGGGGCTACCTGCTGCTTTACCCACGGGCGCGGGTGGACATCCTCGTCATCATCATCTTTTTCATCCAGATCATCGCCTTGCCCGCCTGGATGATGCTGGGCCTGTGGTTCGCGGTGCAACTCGTCAGCGGGATCGGCGCCGACCCGACAGGCGGCGGCGTGGCCTACTGGGCCCATGCCGGCGGCTTCCTGATCGGCGTGGTGCTGACGGTACCGGTTTTCCTGCGCAAGGGCGGACCGGCCTACTGGCGCCGCAACGCGGGCACGCCGCCCTACCCCGAAGCCGAATACCGCTATGCCCGCAGCCATATTCCCAAGGTGAGACGCCGGAAATGACAGCCACCACCCGAACGGCCACCTGCCATTGCGGCGCGGTCGAACTCCGCATAACGCCGGCATGTTCCGACCTGTCCGACGCCCGCCGCTGCGATTGCAGCTTCTGCCGGCGCCGCGGGGCGGCGACAGTCAGCGTACCGCTGGAAAACCTCGATGTCACGCGCGGCGCCGGGAAACTGTCGCGCTATCAATGGGGCACGATGACCGCGCAGCATTATTTCTGCTCGATCTGCGGCATCTATACCCATCACCGGCGCCGCTCGGATCCGACAATGTACGGCGTGAACCTCGGCACCATCGCGGGCGTGCCCCCCCGCGAGGCCGAGCCTGTCCCGTGGACCGACGGCATCAACCATCCCGCCGACCGCTGACGGCGCCCGGCCGTTCAGGATTCCGTGCCCGCGTACAGCTCGGCCGCCGTCATCTCGCCGCGCTTGAACGCCAGCACCGGCAGGCGGGGGTACCAGTCATACCGCGTATCCTGCCCGGTGGGCAGCCATGTCAGCTCACCGCCCTCGCGCCACGGGTCCAGCACGATACCCTCGTACATGCTGTCCCCCCGGCGGCTGATGATCGCGGTGGAATGCTGCAGGCGGAAAGGCGTGTTGAAATTGGCGATCGCGCGGTGAATTTCCAAGGTGCGGAATCGCTCGCGGTCCAGCCTGTCCTCCATGTCCATCGCCCAGTGCCAGCACAGGCCGCGCGGCTTGAGCCCCATGTTGACCTTGGTGTTGTGAAGCAGCGGGCCGTCGGTGATCTGGTAGGCGCGCGCCAGTTCCCGCGTGTTGCGGTAGGCGCTGCGGGCGGCGCGCGCCGCCTCCTCAGGGTCCACGCCGGGGCCGAGCGCGAGAATGGCCTGCTCCAGCCGGGCAACCTGTCCGGCCTGCGCATCGCGATCACGCGATTGCGCGGCCAGCCCGACCGAGGCG
>NZ_JBKOTX010000415.1:0-2017 GCF_047086965.1 Roseovarius halophilus (ex Wu et al. 2025)
GAAAAATGGGCCTCCGAAACGAAGGCCTACATCAAATGGGAATGCCAGGATGCATGACCCGCTCTCAGCAGAATTTCCAGACCTCAGGTTGCTCAATCGATGGGACGCGTGGCCAAGGGGCGCTTCGAGGACCGGGTGCGGGAGCTGGCCGATGGCAATGCCATGCTGCAAGCCGCCGCAAATCCGATCCTGACAGCGCGCAGGGTGCTGCGCACAGAGTTGGCGGGCCTGGAGAAGCTCTCGCGCGACCATGCCAAATCTGACCCCGTGTGCCGCCAGTTCATGAGTATGCCTGGCGTGGGGGCGATCGTGGCGCTGACGGTCAAGTCGGCCATCGATGATCCGGATCGCTTTCGATCCTCGAAGGACGTCGGCCCGTGGGTAGGCTTGACCCCAAGGCGCGAGCAATCCGGGGAACGCGACATCTTGGGTGCCATCTCCCGAGCCGGCGATGTAGGGTTACGCACAGTGCTCTACCAGGCTGCCTTGGTAATGCTGAACCTGGGTCGCCCCAGCTGGCTGACGGCATGGGCGTGGAATGTCCCCAAGCGGCGCGGCAAGAGGCGTGCGACTGTTGCGCTGGCGCGTCGCATCGGGGTAATCCTGCATCGCATGTGGCAAGACGGCACTGAATTCCGCTTCAAGCGTATCGAGACAGCGGCCGCGTGAGCGTCAAAAGTCACCGATAACACGTAACCTGCAAGAAGGAGGATCGGGCCGCGCCGATACGCGGCGGCTCACCGAGGTCCCGACCGGGACGCGGTCCCCGATGATGCCGTTATCCGTCTCGCTGCCAGACACACATAGTCTGAGCGCGTGAATAAGATAGGCACTCGGGATCCGCATTTGGACCAGGCATGATGTGGCAGCCATCGCGCTGACTACGGACGGAAGCATCATCCCGGTAAGGGAAGCCTTTGGAGCAATCGCAAACGTGCAGCCCAGAGCGGCAACACCGAAAAAACGGTTGGCGGGGCAGAGATCCGGTGCGTCCGGCCCTCCGATATATCAGGTCTCCGCGCCGAACGCACCTCGCGTCGTCACCACGCCAAACCGTAGGTGACTGTTGTATCGACTTGAAAACCGCTTGACAGAAAACGCCCCATTACGGAAGACGGATACTCACAATCTTTGGTCCGCTATGACACCAACGATTACTCGGTTCCCGTGGCCTATGGCCATCAGGATGTCTGGGTGCGGGCCTATGTCGATCAGGTGGTCATCGGCTGCCGCAGCGATGTGATCGCGCGCCATCCGCGATGCTATGCGCGCGAGGACATGGTGTTCGACCCGATCCATTACCTTCCGCTGATCGAACGCAAGATCAATGCTTTGGATCAGGCCGCGCCCCTTGCGGAGTGGGACTTGCCAGAAGAGTTCGACACGCTGCGCCGCCTGATGGAAGCGCGCATGCTGAAGATAGGGCGCCGAGAGTATGTCCAGGTGCTGCGTTTGCTGGAAAGCTTCGGCATGGATGACCTGCACGTCGCCGTAAAGCAGGCCCTGAAGATGGGCGCAGTCGGCTTTGATGCTGTGAAGCATCTGGTTCTGTGTCAGGTCGAGAAGCGTCCACCAAGGCTCGATCTCGATGTTTATCCCTATCTGCCAAGGGCGAGGGTCGAGACGACCTCTGCGGCCAGCTACATGGCCCTTATGCCGGAGGCCGCGGAATGACCCATGCCCCCGAGATCCTGTTGGAACATCATCTCAAGACGCTGAAGCTGCCCACCTTCCTGCGTGAGTATCAGAAGGCTGCGCGCCAATGCGCTGCCGAGGGCTTGGACCACGTCCAGTTCCTGACGCGCCTGGTCGAACTGGAGCTGATCGATCGCGAGCGACGGATGGTCGAGCGCCGCAGTTCAAGCTGGTTCGCGCCAGCGGATCAAATGGTCCGGGGGACCATTTGAAGGCGCAGAACGCGGCCAAGTTCCCGGCCACCAAAAGCCTCGACAGTTTCGACTTCAAGGCAATCCCCAAGCTCAACAAGATGCAGGTGCTGGAGCTGGCGCGCTGCAAC
>NZ_JBKOTX010000416.1:0-2015 GCF_047086965.1 Roseovarius halophilus (ex Wu et al. 2025)
GGGCCGAGCAAAAAGCCCTTGAACCCGAAGCCGTCACGGAGGTTAAAATGGCGGCCTAACCAGCGCAACGCGCTGTCTCAGAACCGTGCCCCGGTACACTCAAAGTCATGCCAAGACACGGCAGATGCTGACACTGTATCAAAAAGTCTGGCGAGAATATCCCCAAGCCCACGTGATGGGGGGTCAATGGCTTCAACCACGCGATTCAAAGGCACAATGCCGAGACCAGTGAAGTTGCCTCTTTCGAACTGGACAAGTCCAGACATGAGTAGCTTTCCGGAGTGCGATAGAGCTGGACGCACTTGGGCGGGCTCAAGCGCGGTGAGTGCCAAAACCGTTTCTTCGATTGAGAGGCGTGCGTCGTCGGTCAGAGAGTTACAAAGTGTTCTGACGGGTCCGCCGCGTGCCGCACGTATGGCAAGCTCCAGAATGGATGCTTCTGGCATGTTCAAATCCATGTGGCTTGCAAGCGCGTGAATGTTTTGGGCTAACAAGTCAGCTTTGGGCTGGCCTGTTACGTCCTGCTGTTGAGAAAGTTTTTGGTGAAGCTCTGCCCAAACCTCAGAAGGTATGCCCTTCTTTTTGAAGCGATCGATATCGGGATCCCAATCAAATCCAAGATCTTGGTCCTCAGTCCAGTTTGAAAGCTCGGTCGCCACCACACTTCTCGCCGAAAATTTGGATGCAAGTCGATGCGCTAGGGTGGTCAGGTAGAATTGTTCATATTTGTTTGTCATGCAGCCTCCGTACTGAGGCTTGAAAGATAACACATCCCTACGACATATATGGACGTATAGACGCCGTGATGTGTCAATCTATTGATGACGTATCGGGATCTTCAGCTTACAAGGTGATATGAATTTCGCATTTTTTGATCTCGAAACCACCGGCACATCGCCTGCCTTCGACCATCCCCTGCAATTTGCGGCCATACTTACGGATGCGAACTTCCAGGAGATCGAGCGTGTCAATCTGCGTTGCCGCTTGGCGCCACATGTTATCCCATCGCCGCAGGCCTTGGCGGTCACCGGGTTGCGCCCAAATCAACTTGTCGATCCCGAATTGCCGAGCTTGTTCGAGTTCGCTCAGGATCTGACGGCGCTTGTGGCGCGTTGGTCCCCTGCGATCTGGACCGGGTTCAACAGCATCCGCTTCGATGAAGAGATGCTGCGCCAAATGTTCTACCAAAATCTGCAGCCCGAGATTTTCGCCACGCAATTCCACGGCAATTCGCGCTTTGACATCATGACGGCCGTATTCGCCATGTTTCAGCGCCACCCCGATCTGTTCAACTGGCCCGTTGATGAAACCGGTCGTGTGCGCTTCAAGCTGGAGCGGCTAGCTCCAGAGAATGGTTTTGCAGGGCATAACGCCCATGACGCATTAGGGGACGTGGAGGCCACGATCCATATGGCGCGGCTGATCGCTGAGCGTACGCCCGATCTCTGGAAACTACTCCTGGCCAATCGCGACAAAGGGCATGTCCGGGCCCAGTTAGAACCGTATGCGCCGCTTGAACTGATAGGACGCTTTGGCGCCGGCCCCCCGAAGGCGATCATGGGTTGTCTCTGCGGGTATGCAGATAAAAATCCGAACCAGGCTTACTTGTTTGATCTCGACGCGGTGGACCCACAAGATCTCATCAACGCGTCGGACGCAGACCTGATGGCGGCCATGGACAGCGAACCTCACCTCTTGCGTTCCATATCGGTCAACAAAGCCCCCGTGCTATTGCCGCCCGTAACCGTGACAGATGAGCATCGTCGCCGTGCACGGGTGCTTGCAGAGGCCCCCGAGCTCCGGCGGCGACTGATCACCGCGATGACTGCGCGCTATGCGACGGTGATTCCTGCGGAGCCCCAACCTGTCGAAGAGCAGATATTCAATGGGTTCTATGATTGGAATGACAAGGCGGGCCTGGGTTGGGGCACGGTTTCCTGAGACAGTTCATAGCGCTAATTTTCCATCGAAGGAGAATGGACCATGGACGACAAGAACAGCTCGACACCTGGCGC
>NZ_JBKOTX010000417.1:0-1997 GCF_047086965.1 Roseovarius halophilus (ex Wu et al. 2025)
GGGAGAATGGGAACGGCGCCGGGGCCTGCGCCTGCGCTTCGTCTATCGCCGGCGCGGACCGAGCTTGCTGGTCGCTGACCGCGCCCGCATAAACACACGTGGTCAGGCGGTGGCGTCGCGCGCCAAAACGGGCCGTAACCAGGTCACCGCGCCGATCTTCCTGCTGGTCCCGCAGGTCAAGCTGCCCAAGCGGCTGGATCTGGACCGGGATGCCGCGCGGGCGCAGGGCAGTGTGCCGGGGCTGATCGTGGCGAACTGGGTTGAAACCCGCTTCTGACATGACCTGTCGACAGGGAAACTCTGTTGGCATATATTGCCAATAGCAGGCATGGAAGCATACACGGTGACACGCAATGTGGTTCTGACCGAGACGCAATCAGACCTGATCGACCAACTGGTCGCATCGGGCCAGTATCAGAACGCTTCCGAGGCCCTGCGCGCGGGGCTTCGCCTGCTCGAACGCGAAGAGGCCGAGCTTGGAGATCTGCGCCGCCGCCTGAAGAGCGGGTTACAACAGGCCCGTAGTGGTGAACTGGCCGCGGGAAGCGGCGAGGACGCGATCCGCCGCGCCTTTGCCACGGCGCACGACAGATCCTGATGCCGAAACCCTGGCAGCTGACGCAGGGCGCGGAGGCCGCGCTCGTCGATATCGCGCGCTGGACGATCGAGACTTTCGGGCCACGACAGGCCGCGGCCTATGAAGAGGATCTGATCACCGCCTGTCGCGAGATCGCGGCAGGAACCGCCCATTCGCAAGACTGCAAGCGCTTCATCGATCCGGACTTGCCCTCCAAGCGCAACACCATCGCGGCCGTGAAGCAAACCACGATCAGCACAACATCCGTGACGACCTGCACAATCCGCTTGGTCACCCTGTTCAGATGGAGCAGCTTTGCAACCATGTCTCTCATTACTCGCGGCCCCTCGAAAAATGTCTAAGTATAATAATGAAACTTTAGATTCTCTCGCGCAGTTGCACAAACAGCAGGTAGCTCCGCTCGTGGTCAAAATGACTGATCCGAGAGGGGCTCCGGCCCAGCCAGCATGGACTGGCTTACGCCGCCATACCGTCCATGTCCTGCAGTGATCCGTAGACTATGGCTAAAAGCTCGCCGCGTAAACTATAGCACCCCTTGATGCGGGCAGCGGTTTGACTCCGGCTTGGTCAAAGGCTTCCCGGACGCGATCACGCATGTGGCGCAGCGCGATGGTTTTACCTTAACGGCCAAGGTATTACTGGTGAGCGGGGCGAATGCCTCGCGTGTCATCGCCGCAAACCTGTGGAGGAAAGTGTCTTGGCAGGAAAAATGTTCATCACCGGAGCCGCCGGGTTCATCGGGTTCCATCTGGTGCAACGGATGCTTGCGGACGGATGGGAGGTCATGGGCTTCGACGGCATGACGCCCTATTACAGCCCCGAGCTGAAAGAGGCGCGCCTGTCGATCCTGCAGTCCCAGGCGGGCTTTTCCTTTGAGACGGGGATGCTCGAGGAAGAGGGACGCCTGACCAAGCTGGTTGCAACGTTCCAGCCGGACATAATGATCCACTTGGCAGCCCAGGCCGGCGTTCGATACTCGATTGATGCGCCGCGGTCCTATGTGACCTCGAACCTGATCGGCACACATGAGGTTCTTGAAGCCGCCCGCGCACACCCCCCGACGCACCTGATGATGGCCTCGACCAGCTCAACCTACGGCGCAAACACCCAGATGCCCTATGCAGAGCAGCACCGGGCGGTTCACCCCATGAGCTTTTACGCGGCCACGAAAGTGGCCAACGAGGCGATGGCGCATTCCTATGCGCATCTGTTTGACGTGCCGACGACCATGTTCCGGTTTTTCACGGTCTATGGGCCATGGGGGCGGCCGGACATGGCGCTGTTCAAGTTCACGTCGGCCATCCTGAAAGGGGAGCCGATCGACGTCTACAATCACGGCGACATGCAGCGTGATTTCACCTTCGTTGACGACCTCGTCGAGGGGATTGTCCGGCTCACG
>NZ_JBKOTX010000418.1:0-1954 GCF_047086965.1 Roseovarius halophilus (ex Wu et al. 2025)
GCTTACGCACCTGCCAGCATCACCCTACGATACAACATCTGGTGCGGTCGTCCGGTAACCGGAAATGCAACCCACCCACACAAAACGCGAAGAAGCCAACTTTTGCCGCCCCAAATGCGTGAGTTTGTGAGCGCGGCGGAAGAGAGCGACACTGTTATCATGTATGCTACGCCTGAAATTATAGAAGAACTGAGAAACATCGCCCGCATTGTTGACGAGCCCAAAAGACAAATCCAGCTTACGGCGCGTGTGGTGGCGCTGAAACAGAGCAGCTTGTTGCAGCTTGGCAATCAAGTAGAGTTTCCTGAAATTTTGGCTGGAGCCGCCTTTTCTGACCTTCCAGACTCTGAACTTTGGGAATTCCGCGTTGGTTACTCTGTTTCCCGGTCCTTTACAAATGCGCTCAACCTGAGACTTTCTCTGCTCGCAGAGAATAATGATGCAACGATCGTGGCGTCACCCGAGGTGACGACGCAGAGCGGAAGCCCAGCTGAGATACGCGTGACCACAGCAGAATACTTCCAGCTTGCGATCGAGCGAGATGGATTTTTCTCCGCCGATCTTCAGCAAATCGAAACTGGTACCATTCTCACGGTTACTCCATCCGTCGTGAAGAGTGGTGCGATCGAACTCGATATTGAAATCGAGGTCAGCGATGTGGTGTCGCGCAATGAAAATGATCTTCCGGTAGTTGTATCAAGGCGGGCGTCCACGCTTGTTGAAGTGGATGATGGCGGGACGGCAACCGTCGCCGGCCTTGTCGATACGCGAACGTCGAGCTCAAACAGGGGTGTACCCGGCCTGCGGCGCCTGCCGCTTCTGGGCCGAGGTTTTTCTCAAGATAACTTCAACCACGAGGTGGCCCAAGTTGCCATATTTGTGACTGCCGAGCTTGGTGGGCATGACAGTCGGTCGCTTCGGCAACTTCCAACCGTGGATTTCGAAAGATTGGATGACGGAGCATTCCAGGATGAGCTGAAGATGCTTCTTGGTGCGGGGAACTGAGGCGAGAATAGATGCGGGCCATTTTTATCTTTTTTGCTCTCGCGTTAGGGGGCTGTTCGGTTGCGGATCCAGTGGTGAGAGCTTCGGAGGAGTCCGTTGGGCCGTTAAATGGTGGGCAAGCTGTTATCCTTGGAGCGCAGGATGTCGTCGATGTTCTGGGCTTGGCTGGTCTCGATAAGACCGATATCCTTAAAAACGGCGTTGAATTCCGGCGAAGTCTAGCCACAAACGGTGGTGCTTCCATTCGAAAGAACGGCCAAGTGGTGGCACTTTTTGCTGTGTTCGATGACGAGATCTATGTGTCCAGTGTAAAGCGTGGGAACTTCCGGGTCGTTGTTCCACCTCGCTACCGTTGAAGGAGGATGGGCGAACTGCGCTAGGTGCTTGTCTTACGCTGAACCCGGCTCCTGGGATATAAAGGAGCCGCTGCCCGGCACCTCAAACATGCCGTGCAGCGGCGGCGGCGGGATCGTAACGTGTTTGGCCGTGAAGGACCGTTTGGGAGTATGATCAGCCGCCGTCTTCACCAAAGGTAAGCGCGATCTGGGGTCCACCTTCTTCTGACTTATGATTTCTGGGATTCCGTCCCTGTCTTGGAACTGGGAAGGAGTTTCTCTGTGGAGGATACGCTGGAGTTTTTCCGGTCGGGCGGAGCGGATAGCTCCGCTGCAGGTCGGCGGCGGTGGCCTGACGCGCTCAAGGCGCAAATCGTGGCGGAGACGCTTGAGCCGGGTGCGACGGTTCGCGGTGTTGCCGCGCGCCATGGGCTGCGCGCGAACCGGCTCTCGGAATGGCGGCGTCTTGCGAAGGACGGCAAGCTGGTTCTTCCGGCGGCGGAAGGGCCCCCCGGGTTCGCGCCGCTGATGCTGTGCGATGATGGGCATCCCGACGCGCCGCCCGAGGCCACATCGACCGCGGGCGCGCCTTTGATTGAGATCGCGGTCGGCGA
>NZ_JBKOTX010000419.1:0-1942 GCF_047086965.1 Roseovarius halophilus (ex Wu et al. 2025)
AGGGCCGAGCAAAAAGCCCTTGAACCCGAAGCCGTCACGGGGATTAAGATGGCGGCCTAACCAGCGCAACGCGCTGTCTCAGAACCGTGCCCCGGTACACAGCAGGCCGATCTGAAGGGTGCCCGCGGAAAAATATTCCACTTCGATGTTCAGCGTCCGCGTGCGCCCCTTCGCTATTGACACCTTGAGGACGGACGGCGTGACCGAGAAATTTTGCGCTGCAGCCCGTGTCGGGACGCTGGCAAGAAGGGTCAGGACCAGAACGGTGAAAAAGGTGCGCAGAGTGCTACACAGAACTTTTTTCATACTATCACACGTATTGTCGTTGTTATCACTGACTCAGTCGCTTCCATAAAAATTTGCGCTGGTGTGGGAGAACGATGTCCCGGAGTATTTGTCGTGTGTGTCATCGTATACCAATTGCCGCATTTACTCGGCAGTAACTCCCGCGCACAAGCCAGTCAAACGGTCCCGATTTCAGTCAGTTATGAACCACTGCGGCAGGGGCCTGGCCTGCTCCATGACAGGCGCGGCGGAGGTGGACCATACAAGCGCGCTGGTAGCCAATAATGTTCTTTAAAGTGTCGTTACTGTGCCGACCTTTCGTCCGGTTGCCACGTGAGAGCGAAGTGGCGCGTCGAGCGTTGCATCGGATCGAGCCCTACCGCCTTGAGCGCATTGTTGGCACCGCGCCTCGGAACAAGAGGGCGCACTGCGCCCTCTTCAAATTCTATACCCCCGCATTGAACACGGAGGGCGTGGCATATTTTATTGCCCGTCGTAGTAGTCGGCGCCTTCGTTGCTGAACGCCGCACTGGCATAGGCGTCATTTTCATTTTCGTACGTGTAAGTGTTCAGCGTGCCTGCCGCGATCAGGATGTCGTTGTCGTACTGACCGGCCGGCGCATCACCGGCATTGATTGCCGACCCGTCAGCAAAGACGATCGATCCGTTTTCGCCAAAGGCAAGCACATCAAGCGTGTACTCACGGGAGAAAGTGGAGGCGATATCGTTCTTGACCGTCACGACGGCCGCATCTACCCCGGTCTCGGAGGAGTCATCACAGGCGACAGACACACCGCTGGATAGCGTCTGGCTCACATCATCGAGGCTATCACCGGCCGATGCGCTGAAGATCTGACTGTCACCAACCTTTAGGACGATGCTGCCGCCGATGACATCTGCTTCGCCTGCAACGCTGCCAGCGCCTTCAGCATTAAACACGGGGACGCACGTACCGTTGACCGAGATGGCGTCATACCAGACCTGGACTTCATGGTCCGCGTTCGATGCAATCCGGAAATTACGGCTGAAGGTTTCGTTGCCAACATTACCGCTGTCGTTCATGGACATGGTGACCGACGAAAACCCATCGGAGTTGTTGGTCAGTTCGGCGTTCAAATACGCATCGACGCGAACTTCGGACGTCGCGGTCTGATCGTGCTTGTTGGATCCGTAGTCGGGGTTCGCATGCCCTTCGCCGTTGGCCGGATCGCTATCGCTACAGCCTGCTGCATTGCCATTAGAATTTGCGCATCCGTTGTCCGACGCGTCAGCGAGAGCCGATGTTGCCAAAATTGCGCCGCTCATTGCGACATACAGAGATAATCTCGTCATGGTGTATCCTAGTTTCAAGTTTCTACTCCCGTTTATATACCCTTAACTTAAGGATAATCTCGTCATGGTGTATCCTAGTTTTAAGTTTCTACTCCCGTTTATATACCCGTAACTTAAGATTTACTATCTATCTTTAGGGTATTTTGTCCCAAAACTTTTAGCGGTCAGGGCATTCGTGATGTTTCCATGTCAGCTGACCTGCCCCCAAAAAACCGGGCCGTTTAAACCGACATTCCCCAACCCGTATTCGTCGATCATCCACTGGTAATAGGACGTGAAGCCGTTGTCCCCGATAAGCAGCGTCAAATCCGCAAGGTCATCGAAG
>NZ_JBKOTX010000420.1:0-1942 GCF_047086965.1 Roseovarius halophilus (ex Wu et al. 2025)
GCTTGGCTGACCCGCGAGGGGCTGCGCGCCCAGGCCGCCTATGACGCGCGCCGCCTTGTGCGACGGCCCGCCCTGCCGCGCAAGATCCTCGGTGCGGTCCTGACGGGCGCAGGGATCGGCATCGCCGCCTTTGCCAATGGCGATGGGCTGGTGGCTTGCGGGCTTTTCGCCCTGGCCGCCAGCGGGCTGCACCTGGCCGCCTTCGGCCCGGACCCGCTGCGCGACAAGCGGGTCGCGGGGGTCGACGGGGTCCAGCAGGATCGCGTGGCCTGCGTGGTCGACGAGGCCGAGGCCTATCTGCAGGCCATGCGCGCCCATGTGGCCCGTCTGGGGGATCGCCGTCTGGAGGGGCGCGTGATGCAGTTCCAGGCCACCGCGCGGCGCATGATCCGTACCGTCGAGCAGGACCCCCGCGACCTGGCCGCCGCGCGCAAGTTCCTGGGCGTCTACCTGATGGGCGCGCGCGACGCGACGGCCAAGTTCGCCGCGCATTATGCCCGCACCGGCGATGCCGCGGCCCGCGCCGATTTCGAGGCGCTTCTGGCCGACCTGGAAGAGAATTTCGCCGCCAGGACAGAAAAGATGCTGCTGGACGATCGCAGCGACATGGAGGTTGAGATCAAGGTGCTGCGCGATCGTTTGCAGCGTGAGGGGCTGTGAGGCCCGTTTCCGATGGGGAGTGTTGAAATGTCGAAAAGATCAACCGAGACCGTGCAGAAGGCCGAGGCCGCTCGGGCCGAGGTCGAGAAGGTGTCCGCCACCGTCCTGCCCGAGCCCGACGCCGGGATTGTCTCCGCCGAGACGGCCGACGCCCCCACCGCCGAGGCGATCAACCGCCGCATGGCCGAACTGGACCTGTCCGACACCAACTCGATCATCTCCTTCGGGGCGGCCACCCAGGCGGAGTTGCAACAGATCGCGCAGTCCATGCTGCAGGGCGTGCGCAACAAGGATATCGGCCCGGCGGGCGACAGCCTGCGCCGGATCGTCACGACGATCCGCGGCTTCGACACCAGCGAACTGGACCTGAGCCGCGACCGGTCCTGGTGGGAAAGGCTGCTGGGCCGCGCGACCCCGGCGGCGAAATTCGCGGCCCGCTTCGAGCAGGTGCAGGGCCAGATCGACCGTGTGACCGACGACCTTCTCAAGCACGAACACGTCCTTCTCAAGGATATCGAAAGCCTGGATCGGCTCTACGAAAAGACGCTGACGTTTTACGACGAGCTGGCGCTCTACATCGCCGCCGCCGAGGCCAGGCTGAAAGAGCTGGACGAGACAACGATCCCCGCCAAGGAAAACGAGGTCGAGTCCGCCGCCGAGGACGCGGTCACCCTCAAGGCTCAGGAGCTGCGCGACCTGCGCGGCGCCCGCGACGACCTGGAGCGCCGGGTGCACGACCTCAGGCTGACGCGGCAGGTGACCATGCAGGCGTTGCCCTCGATCCGGCTGGTGCAGGAAAACGACAAGGCGCTGGTCACGCGGATCAACGCGACGCTCATCAACACCGTGCCGCTGTGGGAAACCCAGCTGGCCCAGGCCGTGACAATCCAGAACGCCGCCGACGCCGCCGGGGCTGTGCGCGACGCCAACGACCTGACCAACGCGTTGCTGACCGCCAACGCGGAAAACCTGCGCAGCGCCAACAAGACCATCCGCGAGGAAATGGAGCGTGGCGTTTTCGACATCACGGCCGTCAAGCAGGCCAACGCCGAGTTGATCGGCACCATCGAGGACAGCCTGCAGATCGCCGAGGACGGCAAGCAGCGCCGCGCCGCGGCCGAGACGGAGCTTGCGACCATGGAAACCGAGTTGAAATCCGCCCTCACCGCCGCCCGCGCGGGGGGGCGAGCATCGGGCGACACGCCCGCGGCCGGGGGCTGATCCGGTGCGCGCGGTCGCAAAGGCCTTGGTGGCGGGTTGCCTGGGCCTGCTGCTGGCGGGT
>NZ_JBKOTX010000421.1:0-1907 GCF_047086965.1 Roseovarius halophilus (ex Wu et al. 2025)
TTGTAGAGCGTCAACCACCTTGTCCGCGCGCGACAACCATCATGGCCGGTTTTGAGGCCGCCGGGGTTGGCGTGTTGTTTGGTGGTTTGGGTTAGGTTTCTCCTTCGTTCTTGTTGTCGGCGATGGTTGTCGCTGGGGCATCGGCCTGTGCCCGCTTGTTCAGGGCAGCCGCACGCTGACGGTAACTTTCGGCGTTCATCTCGAGGATGGCCGCGTGGTGGACCAGTCGGTCGATGGCCGCGACGGTCATGGCCTTGTCCGGGAAGATCTGATCCCAGCCGCTGAAGGGCTGATTGGCCGCGATGGCGATGCTGCGGTATTCGTAGCGCCGGGCGATCAGCTCGAAGAGGACGCCGGTTTCGGCCTGATCCTTGTGGGCGTAGGTGATGTCGTCGAGGATGATCAGGTCGAACTTGTCGAGCTTCGCCAGCGCTGCCTCGAGAACGAGATCGCGCCGAGCGGCCTGGAGTCTCTGCACCAGATCGCTGGTCGGGGTGTAGAAGACACGGTGTCCTGCCTCGATCAGGGCATGACCGATGGCGCAAAGCACGTGCGTCTTGCCGGTGCCGGAATTGCCGATGGCGATCAGGTTGCCGCCACCGTCCAGCCAGTCGCCGGCCGCCAGGGCCTCCACCCGGGCACGCGGCAGGGTCGGCAGCGCTTTGAAGTCGAAGGTCGCCAGCGTCTTCCCGGCCGGAAGCTGAGCTGCGTTCAGGTGTCGCCGGATGCGCCGCATGTCGCGCTCGGCCAGCTCATATTCCGCCAGCACGGCGAGGAAACGGGCGGCCGGCCAGCCTTCGGTATCGGCGCGTGTGGCGATCTCGCCCCAAAGCTTGTGGAAGCTGGGCAGCCGCAGCGCGGTCAGCATGGCGGGCAGCGTGTGGATGTCGACCTCGCGGGCGGTCATGTGCGAGCCTCCAGAAGGGCGTCGAAGCTGCCCAGTGCCGTGTGGGCGACGATCACATCCTTGGGTAACGCCATGCGCCTCGGGACCAGCCGGGACGCCAGCGCCTTGGGGTCCGGCACCTGGCCCGCGTCGAGGTCCTCTGCCAGCAGATGCGCCAGTTCGGCCTCGCATGCCTGGTCGTGGGCGATGAACAGCAGGTCGACCATCTGGCGGCAGGCGTCGCGTCGTGGCAGGTCCCGCTGCAACGCCTTCCAGGCCTCAGCGTATTCGGTCCGGGGAAACAGGCTGTCGCGGTAGATCGAACTCCAAAAAGCCTGCGGTTTGCGCCGCAGGGCATGGATCACGTGGTGGTAATTGATGACATGGACGCGGTGGCCACCTGCGCGCCCGCGGGCCCGGGGATGGGTCACGACGAGGGTGCTGCCGAGAAACGCCTCGATGCGATCATCATAGAGGTGGACGCGCAAACGCTGCCCGATCAGCTGCGACGGGGCGCTGTAGAAGATGCTCTTGACCAGGAAGCCACCCGTCCGCGTGACCGGCACCACGATCTCGGTGAAGTCGGTGGTGCGCCGCTGCGGCAAGGGCTTGAGGTGTGCTCGTTCCGCCTGGACGGCGGTGGCACGCTGCTTGTTGCGCCGCGCCACCAGCATGTCGACGAAGCGCCGGTAATCCTCGACGCAGGCGAAGTCGCGGCTGCCGCGCAGGATCAGCGCCTGTTCGATGGCTTTCTTGAGATGCCGGTTCTGGGATTCGACCGCCCCGTTCTCGTGGGCCTCACCGCGATTGTTGCGGCTGGCGTCCATGCCGTAATGGTCGACGAAGGCATCATAGCGCCTGGTGATGTCCTCGCGCTGATCCGCGGTCAGGTTGCGGAACCCGGCCGACAGGCTGTCGGTGCGGTGGTTTTGCGGTGCCCCGCCCAGTGACCAGAGGGCCTGTTGCAGGTTCTCGGCCAGCGCCGTGAAGCTCTCCCCACCGAGGACCACGCCGACATGTT
>NZ_JBKOTX010000422.1:0-1901 GCF_047086965.1 Roseovarius halophilus (ex Wu et al. 2025)
TCGACGACGGAGGGGTCTGCGAGTGTTGATGTATCTCCGAGGGCGTCGTAGTCGTTTTCGGCGATCTTGCGCAGGATGCGGCGCATGATCTTGCCGGAGCGTGTTTTCGGCAGGCCGGGGGCCCATTGGATCAGGTCGGGGCTGGCGATGGGGCCGATTTCCTGGCGGACCCAGTCGCGCAGCTCCTTGCGCAGGGCTTCGCTGGGCGCTTCGCCGGCCATCAAGGTGACGTAGCAGTAGATGCCCTGGCCCTTGATGTCATGCGGATAGCCCACCACCGCGGCCTCGGCCACCTTGGCATGGGCGACCAGGGCGCTTTCGACCTCGGCGGTGCCCATGCGGTGGCCCGAGACGTTGATGACGTCATCGACGCGGCCGGTGATCCAGTAGTCGCCGTCGGCGTCGCGCTTGCAGCCGTCGCCGGCGAAGTAATAGCCCTTGTAGTCCGAGAAGTAGGTCTTCTCGAAGCGGGCGTGATCGCCCCAGACCGTGCGCATCTGGCCCGGCCAGCTGTCCTTGAGGCAGAGCACACCCTCGGCGGGGTTGCCCGCGATCTCCTCGCCGCTTGTCGGCTCCAGCACCACGGGCTGGACGCCGAAGAAGGGCTTCATCGCCGCGCCGGGCTTGGTGGCATGGGCGCCGGGCAGGGGGGTCATCATGTGGCCGCCGGTTTCGGTCTGCCACCAGGTGTCGACGATGGGCACGCGCCCCTTGCCGACGATGTCGTTGTACCAGGCCCAGGCCTCGGGGTTGATGGGCTCGCCCACGGTGCCCAGGACCCGCAGGTCCGAGAGGTCGTGGCGGGTAACATGGTCGTCGCCCTGGCCCATGAGCGCGCGGATCGCGGTGGGGGCGGTGTAGAACTGGGTGACGCGGTGCTTTTCGCAGACCGCCCAGAAGCGTCCGGCATCGGGCCAGGTGGGCACGCCCTCGAACATCAGCGTGGTCGCGCCGTTGGCCAGGGGGCCGTAGACGATGTAGCTGTGCCCGGTGACCCAGCCCACGTCCGCGGTGCACCAGAAGATGTCGCCTTCGTGGTAGTCGAAGGTCACCTCGTGGGTCATCGCCGCCCAGACGAGATAGCCGCCCGAGGCATGCACCACGCCCTTGGGCTGGCCGGTGGAGCCGGAGGTGTAGAGGATGAAGAGCGGGTCCTCGGCCGCGACCTCCGCCGGCGGGCAGTCGGGCGAGGCCTTTTCGGCCTCCTCGTGCCACCAGAAATCGAGCCCGTCGCGCCAGGCGACCTGGCCGCCGGTGCGGCGGACCACGAGCGTCTTGACGTCGCGCGTGTCGTGCAGCAGCGCCTGGTTGACGTTGTCCTTGAGCTTGGTGGTCTTGCCGCCGCGCGGGGCGTGGTCGGCGGTGATCACCAGCTTGGCGTCGCAGCCGTTGACGCGCGCGCCCAGGGCGTCGGGCGAGAAGCCCGCGAAGACCACCGAATGGATCGCGCCGATGCGGGCGCAGGCGAGCATGGCATAGGCGGCCTCTGGGATCATCGGCAGGTAGATGACGACGCGGTCGCCCTTGCCCACGCCGAGGTCCTTGAGAACGTTGGCCATGGTGCCGACCTGCGCGGCCAGCTCGGTGTAGGTGATGTGCAGCGCCGCGTCGTTCGGGTCGTCGGGCTCCCAGATGATGGCCGTCTGGTCGCCGCGGGTGTCGAGGTGGCGGTCGATGCAGTTGGCGGCGACGTTCAGGGTGCCGTCCTCGAACCAGCGGATGTTGATCGCGCCGGGCTGGAACGAGGTGTTCTTGACCTTCGAAAAGGGCGTGATCCAGTCGATCCGCCGCCCATGCTCGGCCCAGAACCCCTCGGGGTCCGAGACCGAGGCCGCATACATCTCGTCATACCGCGCCGCATCAACATGCGCCCGCGATACGGTCTCCGCGGAGGGGGGATA
>NZ_JBKOTX010000423.1:0-1886 GCF_047086965.1 Roseovarius halophilus (ex Wu et al. 2025)
GGCGCGCCGTTTGCGCACCGCCAGCCCTTCTTCGCGGTAGAGACGATGAATCCGGTTGATCCCTGACAGTTCACCATCTCGGCGCAGCAGCACGAACAGGCGCCGGTATCCGAACCGGCGGCGCTCATTGGCCAGATCGCGCAGATAGTGCCCCACGTGGTGGTGTAATAGGCCGCGCGCGGAGCCTTTTGGCGTAGCGCAGCGCGCGGCCGGACTGGCGGCCACCGCGCTTCTTCGTAGTCTGAGGTTGTTCAAAGACCGACGACAACGAAGGAGAGCACGATGACCGACACAATGATCGATCTTCCCGAGGCGATCGCCAAGAGCGATGGTGAGACGTGACCGTGGCCGCAGATGCGGCCGCGTAAGCACGTCGAACGATTTCCTGCGCGAACTGATCCAGGATGCCGCACAGCGGCTGATGGAATTCGACCGTTAAGCGATCGATCCGGGGGATCGATCGTAGGGAGAATGAGGTGGCCGCCGTGTGCGGTGCCGGGCATGGCGAGCGCAGCCCGGAGCGGGAGAACCAGCGCAATGGATACCGGGCGCGGCAGTGGGATACCCGGGCCGGCACGATCGGGCTGAACATCCCCAAGCTGCGCAAGGGAAGCTATTTCCCGACGTTCCTGGAGCCCCGCCGGACAGCCGAGAAGGCCCTGATGGCCGTGATACAGGAAGCCTACATCCACGGGGTCTCCACGCGCGCCATCGACGACCTGGTGCGTGCCATGGGCCTGACCGGCACCTCGAAGAGCCAGGTCTCGCGGCTGTGCGAGGAGATCGATGAGCGGGTGCAGGCGTTCCTGAACCGGCCGCTGGAGGGCGACTGGCCCTTCCTCTGGCTCGACGCCACCTACGTGAAGCTGCGCGAGGGCGGGCGGATCGTCTCCATGGCGGTGATAGTGGCCGTCGCGGTCAACACGGACGGACGCCGGGAGATACTCGGGATCACCGTGATGCCCTCGGAGGCCGAGACGTTCTGGGCCGACTTCCTGCGGTCTCTCACGCGGCGCGGGTTGCGGGGCGTGCAGCTGGTCATCAGCGACGCCCATGAGGGCCTCAAGGCCGCCGCGCGCAAGGTTCTCGGCGCCGGATGGCAGCGCTGCCGCGTGCATTTCCAGCGCAACCTTCTGGTTCGCGTGGGCAAGACCAACAAGCCCGTGGTCAGCGCCGTGGTGAAGACCGTCTTCGCCGAGACCGACCGCGATCAGGCCCATGCCCGTTGGCGCGAGGTCGCCGACAGCCTGCGCGAGCGGTTCCGTGACGTGGCCGAGCTGATGGATGACGCGGAGCACGACGTGCTGGCCTACATGACCTTTGATGAGACCCTGCGCGCCAAGCTTCACAGCACCAATCCGCTGGAGCGCGTCAACAAGAAGATCAAGCGCCGCACCAACGTGGTCGGGATATTCCCGAACCGCGAGGCTGTGATCCGGCTCGTTGGCGCGCTCATGCTGGAGCAGAATGACGAGTGGGCGTTCCGGGGCTTTCGCCGCGCCACTGGCGCGACGGTCCCCTCCACCCCGCCGCTACATGCCGGTGGAAAAGCTGACCGCCATGTGCAACGATACCGATGCGGCGACGATGATCGCCGCACAGTGAACGAGCGACCCACCTATGAAGAAGCAGGTGGACGCCAGTTCCTACACCACTTCCCGGGACACTACCAACGCGCAGCCGTTGGCGCAGTTCCGTCTCGGGCGGCCTGATGGACTGGTATCGGATCATCTTGCGATCCGCGCCGACAAGGCGGCAGGCCCGCCGCTCCGACAGGCCCAACCTGGCCTGCAGATGCGCAACCGCGTCGCGCTTCACGGGTTCGCCATTGTGCTTGAACCAATGGCGCATCAATGGCTCACCCTACCATTTTTTTGCCAGAAGTT
>NZ_JBKOTX010000424.1:0-1878 GCF_047086965.1 Roseovarius halophilus (ex Wu et al. 2025)
GCCCCTCTTGGCCTGCGGCCAATTCACCCCGGGGTATTTCGGCCGAGAAGAAACAGGAAGGAGCGCGCCATGACACCCGTTGACGTTGCCCGCGGTGACGGGCCGGTCGTACTGGGCATGCCCCATGGCGGCACATATGTGCCGCAGGAGATCCGCGCGCGGCTGAATGACCGCGGCCGGAGTCTGGCCGATACCGACTGGAACATTCACAAGCTCTACGAGGGGCTTTTGCCCGGCGCCACCATAGTGCGCGCCAGGTTCCACCGCTACGTCATCGACGCGAACCGGGACCCGTCGGGCGAGAGCCTCTATCCGGGACAGAACACGACCGGGCTGGTGCCGCTGACGGATTTCGACGGTGCGCCCATCTGGCGCGAGGCCCCCTCGGGCGGGGAGGTGGAGCACCGCCGCGAAACCTTCCATGCGCCCTATCACGCGGCGCTCGAGGCCGAGATGGCGCGGGTGCGGGACCGGCACGGGGTGGCCGTCTTGTATGATTGCCATTCGATCCGGTCGCACATCCCGTTCCTCTTCGACGGGACGCTGCCCGATTTCAACATCGGCACCAACGAGGGGGCCACCTGCGCACCGGCCATCGCCCGCGCGGTCGAGGAGGTGTGCCGCGCGGCGGAGGGTTACTCCACCGTGGTCAACGGCCGCTTCAAGGGCGGCTGGACCACGCGGCATTACGGCCGGCCCGGCACGGGCTGGCACGCGATCCAGATGGAACTGGCGCAATCCACCTACATGGCGGAGGCCGCGCCGTGGCCCTACCTGCACGAGCGCGCCGACGCGATCCGGCCCCACCTGACGGAGGCATTGCGCCGGATCGACGCGCTGGCGCGGGAGTTGGGCTGTGACACCGCTTGACGGGATCAGGGTGCTGGACCTGACACGCGTTCTGGACGGGCCCTATTGCACCGCGTTGCTGGCCGATCTCGGTGCGGAGGTGATCAAGCGGGAGCCACCTCGCGGCGACGATCACAGGCATATCGGCCCGTTCCGGGGCGGGGACAGCGCCCTTTTCCGCCTCAACAACCGCGGCAAGAAGAGCCTGTCGCTGAACCTGAAGACCCCGCGGGGCCTGGCGCTGGCGCGCCGGATCGCGGCGCAGTACGACGTGGTGGTCGAGAATTTCCGCCCAGGCGTGGCCGCGAAGATCAGGCTGGGGCCGGACGTGCTGCGCGCGGACAATCCGGGGCTGGTCTATGCCCGGGTGGCGGGGTTCGGGCAGACCGGGCCGTTCCGCGACCTGCCTGCCTATGACATTGTGGTGCAGGCCATGTCCGGCCTGAAGGCCGCGACGGGCGAGCAAGGCGGCGCGCCGCTGACGGCCGGCGGGTCGATGGCCGACCTGATGGGCGGGCTTTTCGGATCGTGGGCGATCCTCGCGGCGCTGGTGGGCAAGGGGCGCACGGGCACCGGCACCGTTCTGGACATCGCGATGTACGACGCGCTGCATTCGCTGCTGACGACCAGCCATGCCCAGCATCTTCATGCCGGTGAGCTGCCGCAGCGGGTGGGCAACCGGCATCCGCTTTCGACCCCGTTCGGCTGTTTCGAGACACGCGACGGGCAGGTGGTTATCGCCGTTCTCACGCGCGCGCAATTCGCAAGGCTGGCCGCCCTGATCGGGGCGCCGGGCCTGCCGGACGTGGCGCGTTTTTCCACGGACGCGGCGCGCACGTGGCACGAGCCGGAACTGCGCGCGCTGATCGAGGCATGGAGCCGGCGCCAGACGACCGAGGACGCGACGGTGGCGCTGGCCGAGGCGCAACTGCCGTCGGCCCCGATATGGGACATCGCGCAGGCCAGCGGCAGCGCCCATGCCGAGGCACGGCGGCTGGGGCGGAAGGGCGACAGGCGCGTGGTCGGCCA
>NZ_JBKOTX010000425.1:0-1873 GCF_047086965.1 Roseovarius halophilus (ex Wu et al. 2025)
CTTCCATCAGCTTGTCCAAAAGGTCTTTGTCGATGCTCATTCGTGGTCTCCTTTTCAGAACCGTTACCACGCCAGAGCACAAAATTCAGGATAGTCCCCATCGCCGACCAGCTGGTCGTAGGATGACAGGTCGGCCATCCGCACCTCGACTTTGGGGAGCGCCTCGACCGGCGGGCTGAAGAGCGCGCGCAACGCCGCCATGTCAGGCGGACGGTTCTGACGAAGATCTTCCTCTATCTGCGCGGCCAATTCGGCCTCGCACCCCCGGTCGTGCGCCAGCGCCAGAAGATCGACGGTCATGCGACAGGCCTTCTTCTCGCCGGTCTGTTCCAGCAGAACCGCGAACATGTCGCCGAACGCCTGTCGCGGAAACAGCTGGTCCCGGTAGACCAGCCCCATCAGCGCCATGGGCTTTTTGCGCAAGGAATGGATGACATGGTGGTAATTGACCACGTGACCGTGGCTTCCGCTGCTCGATGCCCGACCGCGCGGCAGCGTCAGCAGGGAGGTGCCTCCGAGAAACAGCTCCAGCCGATCATCGTAGAGCCGGATTCGCAGATGATGCCCGATCAGCCGGGACGGCACGGTGTAGAACACCTTGCGCAGGATGAAGCCGCCCGAGGAGGTGACGCGCACCGTGACGTCCTCGTAATCCGTCGTCCGCCGGGCGGGCAACGGCTTGAGATCAGAGCGTTCCATGTCGATGCGCTTGACGTTGCGGGCGTTGATCCGGCCCACGATCTCGTCGATGAAGCGCCGGTAGGCCGCCATATCCTCGAAGTCGCGCGACCCACGCATGATCAGCGCGTCCTCGATGGTGCTCTTCAGATGACCGTTGGGACTTTCGATGGAGCCGTTCTCGTGTGCAACGCCCTTGTTGTTGCGCGTCGGCGTCATGCCATAATGGCGGCACAAGGCATCGACGCGACCGGTGAGGTCTGCCTGGGCGGATTTTTCCAGATTCTTGAAAGCCGCTGACAGGCTGTCGGTCCTGTGTTCCCGGGGCACGCCACCGAGCATCCAGAGGGCATTCTGCAACCCTTCGGCCAGCGCCACATAGCTTTCACCGCCCAGCACGACGTGGGCGTGCTGAAAGCCGGAATAGGCCAGTCGGAAGTGATACAACCGATGATCCAACGGCTCACCGGCCACGGTCACCCCCAGTTTGCCCATGGCGGTGAAGTCCGACAGGCCCATCTTGCCCGGCGTGTGGATCTGCCGGAAAATCACTTCCTGTTCGGGGCCGTGCTCAGCCTTCCAGGCGCGCATCCGCCGCTCCAGCGTGCGCCGGATGCCCGTGCCCAGATCGGGATGCCGGCGCAGAAGTTCCTCGTAAACCGACACCGGACGGATCTCGGGGGAAGATTGAAGAAGAGGCACCACCTCCGCGTCGAAAATATCGGCAAGCGGGTCCGGGCGACGCCGGCCGCGCGGGGTCTTCTTCTGTGATGGCAAGGTTGGATCGGCCTGCAGCCGATAGCCCGTCGCCTGGCTGATCCCCGCCTTGGCCGCAGCCACGGGGGTGGAATGGGTCTGTCTGAACGTCATGAAGAGCCTCATCTGTTGGTCGGTGACATGACGGCCCGGCATGAACGATCTCCTTGCGCAGAAAATCATTCCCTATCCGAGCCGGCCACGACCGTCAGGTCCGCCCATTCCGGGCGCAACGCGGGGGTGGGGCCTCTCCAGTCGGGCTACGCCCTCCCTACGAGACCCCACCCCCGCGTTCTCATCCTGATTGACGCTGGATTCTCATCCTGTTTGTCGCGCGGCATGCGCCGCTACCACGTGTCAGACGCCGCCCTGCACGACAGCCAAGCGGTGGATCACCTGCTGATGCGGGGCAATACCGGCGCGGGGGTCTGGGCGGATG
>NZ_JBKOTX010000426.1:0-1866 GCF_047086965.1 Roseovarius halophilus (ex Wu et al. 2025)
GGCCAACGGGCCCGACCTGCTGATCGCGGACGAGCCGACGACAGCGCTGGACGTGACCATCCAGGCGCAGATCCTGGAATTGCTGGACCGGCTCCTGCCGCCATCCCGCGCCGCCCGCCCGAAACCGTCATGCGCCTTGCCCGTATGGGCGCGTTCCACCAGTGCCGGCTGTCCTTCATGCGGACGCTCCTGCGCCGCCTGAAATCCGAGGCATGGCGCTTTTCGCGGCCGGTCTTCGACATCGACGCGCGCGGCACGGGCCGCGCCGTCTACACCGCCCATGGCCCGCACCGGGCGTACTCGCTCGTGGCCTTCGCCAACGACCTGCCCCCCGAGAAACGCTCGGACCGCGTCATCGCCACCGAATGGGACGCCACCTTCACCCTGTTCGACGGCATCCCGACGGACGCCGACCTCGACAGGCTGGCGCGCAACGTGCCCAAGCAGGAGGCCGGCCGCGTCTCTGACCGCGAATTGTCGCTGTCGCGCGCCAACCGCTCGGTCAGGCTGTGGGACCACGTGGTCGACAGCCTCAGCCGGGGCCGGCAGCCCGACCCGGAAAAGGTCGCGCAGGTGGGCTACCTGATGCGCACCACGGCCGTCTACGGTTCGGGCAAGTTCGGCGCCGCCGACCGCGAGATGATCGCCGACCGGCCCGAATGCCGCGGCCCCTTCCAGGTCGAGATGCTGTCGGTCTATCTCACCCGCGCCTTCGTCATGGACCTCGTCGAACACATGGCCCGCGCCCGCGCCCCGAAATCAGCCGTGCCGCTGGACCCGGACATGCGCCGCCGCTTCGGGATCGGCAATTCGACGGGGCTGGGGATGGCGCCTTTCCTGATGACGCATCCGGCCCTCATCAACAACTGGATCATGACCCGCGAAGAGGCGCTGGCGCGCGTGCGCTCCGTGCCGCGGGCCACGGCCGCCGAGGCCGACGAATTCCGCCACTATGCGGCCCGCGCCTGCCTTCACGCGGCGGACTGGACGTCCGAGCACCCGGTGCAGATCGCCAAGCTGGACGCCCTGCGCGCCGACATGACCCGGCTCGCCGAGCACCTGCAGGACGCCGATCTGACGACGGACCGGCCGTGGAACCGGCTTTACCTCTGGGCCGAACGGGCGCTGTCCCTCGAAGGGCAGGAACAGCTCGTCTCGCTGATGATGGAACCCTACGGCGCGCTCGTGGACGGGCTCAGCGACGGCATGTATGCCGATGAACAGGCCCATTGGCGCATCGACGGCGCCATGCCGGTGTCTCGACTGCGCGCCCTTGTCGAGGATGTGTACGGCTGGGCGCTCGATATCGACTGGCGGCACCCGGACGCGCAGGCGCGCGTCTGGTACGTCTCCGAGCAGAAACTGGAGCCGCGGCTGGGCCAGCGGTTCGAGGAACCCATCGAACCCTACGAGCAACCGCTCTGCCCCGGCCGCGATGCCGCGCGCCTTCACGCCGATCTTCGCGATGCGCCGGACGGCCCGGTGGCCGCTTTCCTGCTGGCCCATCCCGAACACCGCCACATCGCGCGCCGGGCGCAGATCGCCGCGCGGTTTCCCTATGCCGAGATCCGCGACAACACCATCGACGCGCACATGATGCCCATCGACCTGTTGCGCGCGAAGCTCAGCTTCTTCGGCGCCTGCCATTTCGACCCGCGCTCAGACCGCTGGCTGCGCATCAACATGTACCAGCACGCGCCGTTCCCCCATGAACTGGCCGAGGGCAACGCCGATGACTGGACGTATCCCTACCTGCCCGAGGCCGCGCAATGACGTGGTCGCTGGGAGAGATCGAGGCGCTGTCGCGCAAGGCGGCACGCGGATCGGGGCTGAGCTGGGGCCTGGCCGAGGAAGCGGGCCGCGCGG
>NZ_JBKOTX010000427.1:0-1837 GCF_047086965.1 Roseovarius halophilus (ex Wu et al. 2025)
TTTTCCGTCGGGAATATCCCTCAAGAGCCCTTGCAGGCTGGCAAGTCGATCGGCACCGCCCGTCGCGGCCTCCGCCTCGAAGGCCCGATACTGCGCCAGAACCTCGCGCCCGAGGCCCGTGAGACACGCGCCGCCGCCGCCCGGACCGCCGCGTGTGCTTTCGACCAGCGGCTCGCGGAACATCGCGTTGAGCGTGCCGATCAACTCCCAGGCGCGCTTGTAGCTCATCCCCATCTCGCGGCCCGCCGCGGCAATCGATCCGCGGCTTGCGATCCCTTCCAGCAAGTCGGCCTTGCCCGGCCCCATCATCTCGTCCTCGCCGAAGACGATGCGAATACGGAGGCGTGGTTCGGGGGGGCGTTGTGGTCGGGATTGCATATCGAGACAATGGCAGAAATTGATCGCCCGCCGCAAGCATCACTGGACCTGCGCCAGGACACCCCCCTTCCGGCCAGGTCAACCGAAATTTGCCTTACAGCACGTGCTTCGATCACTTACGTGCCTTTGCAAGTCCATTTGATGATCGCCTCGGGAGCAACCCGCAGCAGCGATGCCTTTGCAAACAGATCAGGCTCGGGAGTCATTGACGATCAAAGCCAGAGGATGACGGTTGCGGCAAGCGCGATGGCGGACAGGAAGACCTTCGGGCAACTTTCGTAGCGGGTTGCGACGCGCCGCCAATCCTTCAGGCGACCGAACATGATCTCGATGCGGTTGCGCCGCTTGTAGCATCGCTTGTCGTGCCGGACGGCTTTGCCGCGAGACGTCCGCCCCGGGATACAGGGGCGTATCCCCCGTCCTGTAACGCGTCCCGGAACCAGTCGGCGTCGTAGCCGCGGTTGGCGATCAGCCAGTCGACGGACGGCAGGGACCTGCACAGCGCCCGCGCGCCGACATAGTCGCTGACCTGGTCGGCCGCGATGAAGAAACGGATCAGACGCCCGACGCTGTCGGTCACGGCGTGCAACTTGGTGTTCCGTTCTCGGGCAAGACTGTCCCCCCCCGGACAGTTTCTTGATCCCTCGAACCCCTTCGTACGGCCGATCAGGCCGCATTCGCCATTGCCCTCGGACCATGTATGGACGGCTCCCGCGGGGCAAGGGCTTTGTTCGGATCAGGCGTCTGATCTGCAGCACGGGGGCCGCGCGCCCTGATGACCCGAAGCTCGGTTTGCGCCATCATCCGGTAAAAAAATTTTACCAATTTTGTAGCTTATCGGAAACTTTCACGTTAAATCATGCCCAAGGCGTGGCACGTGGAGCGGCCCGCCCGGACCAGACACGAAGGGACGAGAGATGGTGCAACGTATCGAAAAGCATGGCCTGCAGGTGGCCGAGCAACTGGCGCGCTTCGTCGACGAGAACGCCTTGCCGGGGACGGATGTTTCGGCCGATGACTTCTGGGCCGGTTTCGCGGCCATGGTCGAGGAGATGGCACCGAGGAACAGGGCCTTTCTCGACCAGCGCGAAACGCTGCAGGGGCAGATCGACGACTGGCACATTCGCCACCGCAACCAGCCGCATGACCACGAGGCTTACACGCAGTTTCTCGAGGATATCGGCTACCTGGTCGAGGAGGGACCGGATTTCGAGATCGAGACGGCCAACGTGGACCCCGAGATCGCGCATGTGCCGGGGCCGCAGCTGGTGGTGCCCATCACGAATGCCCGCTACGCCCTCAACGCCGCGAATGCGCGCTGGGGAAGCCTTTACGACTGCCTCTACGGCACGGACGCCATTTCAACCATCACTACCTGGCGACCAAGGCCAGCAAGTCCGGGCATCTGCTGTGACGGCGGTTGCCGCGCCCGGCCCGCAAGACATCGTCCTGACCCCGA
>NZ_JBKOTX010000428.1:0-1827 GCF_047086965.1 Roseovarius halophilus (ex Wu et al. 2025)
GACGGGCTTCACCGAGGATGAACTGACCGGGCTGATGTCGAGCCTCGAGGACGGCACGGGTCCGCGGGAGGGCGAGGACGAGGTGCCGGAGACGCCGGATGACCCGGTCAGTCGCCCTGGCGATCTCTGGGTGCTCGGCAACCACCGGCTGCTCTGCGGTGACAGCACCGTTGCTAAGGACGTCGAGCGCCTGCTCGGCACGGTCAAACCGCTGCTGATGGTGACCGATCCACCGTACGGCGTGGAATACGACCCGGGTTGGCGCAACGAGGCGGGGGCAGCCAAGACCAAACGCACCGGCAAGGTGCTGAATGATGATCGTGCGGATTGGCGCGAGGCCTGGTCGCTCTTTCCCGGCGATGTCACCTATGTCTGGCACGGCGCGCTGCATGCGGCGACCGTGGCCGAAAGCCTTGAGGCGGCGGGCTTTGCCATCCGCTCGCAAATCATCTGGGCCAAGGATCGGTTGGTCTTGAGCCGGGGTGATTATCACTGGCAGCATGAACCGGCGTGGTACGCTGTCAAAAAGACCGGCAAAGGCCACTGGGCTGGTGACCGCAAGCAAACCACGCTTTGGAAGATCTCGGGCAAGGACCAGGATGACAACACCGTGCACGGCACGCAAAAGCCGGTCGAATGCATGCGGCGGCCGATCGAGAACAACTCAAGCCCCGGCCAGGCCGTCTACGAGCCGTTCATGGGATCTGGAAGCACGTTGATTGCGGCCGAGACGACAGGGCGGGTGTGTTACGGGATCGAGCTGAACCCGGCCTATGTCGATGTGGCCGTGGAGCGGTGGCAGAAGCTTGCTGGCAAACAGGCGGTGTTGGAGAGCAGCGGGGAAAGTTTCGATGATCTTACGGACGCCAATCACTCCGTCGACCGTGACGAACATGAAGAACGTGAACAGCCCCATTGAGAACGGTGTAATAAATTCGCCATCGTGTCCCCTTGCCGTAAAGAGCCCGTCGTATGGGCATATCAAAAGCTTGCGACTCCGGTGCGGTCGGATGGGTGTCAGGCGACACACCCAACCCGAGGATCAATGACCGGATACCAGATACCCATTCATCCGCAGCCCGCGGATTACGTTCGCTCAGCCACGCCCACGTTGCGGAAAGGTCATCTGCGGCTTTGGGCGTGATGATCACCTCAAGCGGTTTGGTCATCCGCGCTTGGTGAGCCCATCAAAAAACTGACCGGCTTCGATGCCTTGCCCCGCTTGCGCTTGCGATAGCCCCTTGCGGATCCCGGCGACGGTTTCCGCATATTCCAGCTGATTTTGCATGTCTTGCCATGCAAGGGCGTCCATCACGACGACAGACGGACGGCCATTGACCGTGAGTATCTGTGGCCGGCCGGTTTCTTTGATTTGAGCGATCATTCGAGCTGAATCACGCTTGAACTCTGTCAGGGGAGTAATGTCTTTTGTAAGGTCCATTGGTGCCTCCCGGCGCGCATCTCATTCGGTGATAATATAATGCTTTTGGCGGTGCGCGTCGAGAGGCCCTTCCATCAGTTGATGCGATACACCCGACCCCGTTCCTCGACCTTCTCGGAGGTGATCGTCAGGCCCAGCTTCTTCTTGAGCGTGCCGGACATGAAGCCCCGCGCGGTATGGGCGGCCCAGTTGGTCGCGGCGCTGATCTCATCGATGGTCGCGCCACCCTCGGCGCGCAGCATGGCGATCACGGCCTCCTGCTTGGTGCCCTGCCCGCGCGGGACAGCGGCGGTTGGCGTTTCCGCCGGTGGCATTTCGTCCTGCGCGGCCGTCAAGCCGAGGCCCCGGTAGGCGAGCTGAGTGGCATGCAGGGTGAGCGGTCCACG
>NZ_JBKOTX010000429.1:0-1811 GCF_047086965.1 Roseovarius halophilus (ex Wu et al. 2025)
TGCGCCACCAAACTGAAAACGCGTAAACTCAATCAAGGATGAGCCAGAGCCTCCAAACGAAAGCACGCTCTGATGTCCCAAATTATCTGAAGACGCACACTTTTGGCCGCAGCCATCGACAAGACCGTTCATGGAACAGTTGGGATTCACCGTCCTTACTTCGTGTCCGGCGATCCCGACCGCATTGGTGAAGAGATCAAGGCTCTGCGGCTTAGATCCATCGACTACTTGCGCGAGATGAACATCCCACAGCGACTGGCAGAGGATATGTTCAGCGTCGATCCTGGTAACGTGCGTATGCTGACTGAGCGCGAGATGGAGGACTACAGGCTCAACTCAAAGGATTTCGCGGCGCAAGAGTCCGACATCCAACGCATGATGGGAGATCTCGGAATGTCTCGACAGGACTATGAGGCATTCCGGTCGGACTTAGATTACTATTGTAAGGTCTACACTGGCCAGCCGGCACGCATGAGAAGCTGCGTTGTAGACGTTGTCGAGCGCCACGGCATTCCCATGGGGGATTTCGGTCGTGAATAAGTGGATAATCGCAGCGGCTCTTACCGTGCCGGTGGCGGTAGGCGAGCCGGCCAGTGCGCAGGACTGGGCATATCTAGGCGGAAGTCCTAGCGCCGAGATGGACATGGACTCGATCTTGCACCGAAACGGCTTCGTCCAAGTGCACATTCGCTTTCTTGCTGATCAGCCGCAGGGGCGGATGTTTATGAACCAAATCCTAACCGTTGATTGCGCTGGCAGCCGCGCTCGGATCTCAGACGGATGGATCACTTCCACCTACTCCTCGCGGGTCATGCCGATGCCGAATCTTCCGGAGAATCAGCGAATTCTAAACCTCCCGACACCAAACGACGCCCACAACGTTATGTTCAACTACGTCTGTGGATGAACCTGGAGCAACCGTCGTCTATTAAGTCCACTTAACTTGCGTAATTTCGATCTGGCAGCGGTGCTTCCGCTTCGGGCTGGAACCGGCCATCTACCGCGTCTGGTCCGAGTGTCGGCGCAGGGCCGAGCGTGTCTCGGGAGGCGACCATGTTTTGCAAGCCAGACCCGTCACCTCACGCGCAGAGCTGACGGTCGACCAAGCTGCAAGAAGGAAGAGGTTATTTCCACCCCTTCTACGCAGCGCGGCCGTCATGCGACCGGGATGAGGGTGGGCTGGGAGCCCGTATTCCCAAGCGTCCCGGCCCACCCGGCGGCATACCTCCCCTCAATTCAACACCGGCCGCCGCTCAAGCTGTTCGGCCCGGTTGAGCATGCGCTGGACCACGCGCAGGCTCAGGGCGTCGGCGCGGTCGCGGTGATGCTGGAGGGTCTCGATGATCGCGTCCAGTGCCGGGCCGGTCAGGCCGCGGGCCGCGCCGTCGCGCTCGGCGAAGCCGATGAGGTCCGACAGGGTGAGCGCCGGGAGCACCAGCGGCGGGCAGCGGCTCAGGAGCGGCTCGGGCAGGCCCCTGCGGCTGTTCGCGGTCATGATCCAGCCGATCCCGGACATGTCGAACGGCACGCGGTAGAACGGGCACTCCCAGCGTGCCGCCGAGATCGGCTCCATCAACGCGAGCAGCGCCTCGGTCAGGTTGTGGCGGGTGCCGGAGGTGTCGCGCACGGCCCCCGCCTTCTCGAGTTCGTCGACGACCACGATGGGGTTCAGAACGCGGTGGTTCAGGATCGTGTCCAGCGGCTTTCCAGCGCCCGCGTTGGCCCAGCCGCGCTGCATCCCCGCCACCGCGAAACTCGCCGCCTCCGCCGCCGCGTCGACCAGCGTGGTCGGCACGCCGAGCGCTGCGGCG
>NZ_JBKOTX010000430.1:0-1797 GCF_047086965.1 Roseovarius halophilus (ex Wu et al. 2025)
GCGCGTTCCGCGTGCGCGGGGACAACGCCCCCATCACCACTGCCGCGCCGCCTTTCTGACGTTTCAGCAGCTCCGCGGTGGCATACACATTATCATCCAGGTATGTCCGCGTCATGACCGGCCCCCGTTTCTTCTCGGCCGAAATACCCCGGGGGGAATTGCCCGCAGGGCAAGGGGGGCAGCGCCCCCGCGCCACGCGCCCCCGCCCCACGCGCCATCGAGCGCGCGCGCCATCATTCCTCGTCCACCACGGCGAACAGCGTCGGCACCGCCGGACAGGGCGCCAGCGAATTGCCGACCACGTCGCTCAGCCGGGTCTGGTGCAGGAAGACGTAGACATGCGCGCTCAGCCCCTCCCACAACCGGTTCGTCATCGACTGGGCCCGCGATCCGCTGGTCGCGCCCGAGGCGCCCGCGCCCTTGTGCAGCGCGTCCACTGTCTCGTCGACCGCCGCCAGCACGTCGATCACCCGGATGTCCGAGGCCGGCCGCGACAGCCGGTAGCCGCCGCCGGGCCCCCGCACCGATGTCACCAGGTCGGCGCGCCGCAGCTTCACGAACAACTGCTCGAGATACGGCAACGAGATGTGCTGCCGCTTCGACACTTCGCCAAGCGTCACCAGCATGTCGGGATCCTGCAGCGCGATATCGGTCAGCGCCACCATCGCGTACCGGCCCTTGGTGCTCAGCTTCATGCTTCGGTCTCCCCGATAATCCCCGAACAGATTGACCTTGCGCACAACAGGCCTTATCTGCGGGATGCTCTTCCGGACCCGTCCGGACAACAATTAGAACCGTTCTAAGGTGCTTGAGCGATTTCGTCAAGAAAACCGCCGGCCCGGACAGCGACAAAAAGGGATCCGATGCCCGAAGTAATCTTTCCCGGCCCCGAGGGCCGTCTCGAAGGCCGCTATCACCCCCAACGCGAAAGGGACGCCCCGATCGCGCTGATCCTGCATCCGCATCCGCAATTCGGCGGCACCATGAACAACAAGGTTGTCTACAACCTGCATTACGCGTTCCACAACATGGGGTTCTCGGTCCTGCGCTTCAATTTCCGCGGGGTCGGCCGCAGTCAGGGCGAGTACGATCAGGGCGTGGGTGAGCTGTCGGATGCCGCCGCGGCGCTCGACTACCTGCAATCCTACAACGCCAATTCCAAGCATTGCTGGGTCGCGGGCTTTTCCTTCGGGGCATGGATCGGGATGCAGCTGCTCATGCGCCGGCCCGAGATCACGGGCTTCGTGTCGGTGTCGCCACCGGCGAACATGTACGACTTCTCCTTCCTAGCCCCCTGCCCGTCCTCCGGGCTGATCATCAACGGCGGCGGCGACCGCGTCGCTCCGCCGGCCGATACACGGGCACTGGTCGGCAAGCTGCACGAGCAGCGCGGGATCACCATCACCCACGAGGAAATCGAGGGCGCGGGGCATTTCTTCGAGGAGCCCTACATGGAACCGATGCTTGACGCCGTGAGCGGCTACGTCAAGCAACGCCTGACCGAAAGCACGAGGTGACAAGCCATGGGCGTGACCGAGGACCTTGCCGACGAGCTGGCCCGCGACACGATCAAGTACATCGAGGCTTCCGGGGACGAACAGATCGTCTCGGACATCACGCAGGTCCTCGGCGCCACTTCGCAAACCGCCGAGGAGGCCTTCCTGACCTCGATGCGCGTGCGCCGCGCGAACATCAAGGCGCGCGCCCTGCTCATGGCCCGCGCCCGCGCCTTCCGCGACGGCAAACCTTCCGACAATTCCTCATGACCTGAGGCCGGCCCGGTCGCGATGGCCGGCC
>NZ_JBKOTX010000431.1:0-1797 GCF_047086965.1 Roseovarius halophilus (ex Wu et al. 2025)
GCCGGCCCGGGCGTGGCCGGGCGCGGGGCGGCGGGAGCGGCGGCTTGCTCGTAACGGTTCACGGGGGTGTCGCCGATCGCCTCGGTCGCGCCGAGGTCGATCTGCCAGTCGAGCGCCGCCAGCGCGGCGTGAAAATCCAGCCCCGATTCCATGGGGCGAATCTATCCCGCCGCCGCGGGCGGGGAAAGCGGACAGATCGCCCGGGGGGCGGAAGCGCGCCGAATCATGGTTAACGCGCGGAATTCACGTGAAAAACGCCCTTCGGCATGGCGGCGGGGCGCCGCCGGTATCGCGTCGGTGCCGTCGCGGGCCGGCCCGCGGGTAAACGCGGCGCGCGGTATCGCGGCGGGCCGACTGCCCGCTTGCCCCGCGCCGCCGGCCTTTCTATAAGCGGGCCGTATCGGCAAGGAGACGGCATGACCTATTCACACGCCCACCTGCTGGGGATCGAGCCCCTTGCCCAGTCCGACATCACCGCCGTGCTGGACCTGGCCGACCAATACGTCGCCCTGAACCGGCGCGACGTGAAACATGCCGACGCGCTGGCGGGGCTGACGCAGATCAACATGTTCTTCGAGAACTCCACCCGCACGCAGGCCAGTTTCGAACTGGCGGGCAAGCGGCTTGGCGCGGACGTGATGAACATGGCCATGCAGGCCAGCTCCATCAAGAAGGGCGAAACGCTGATCGATACCGCCATGACGCTCAATGCCATGCACCCCGACCTGCTGGTCGTCCGCCATCCGCATTCCGGGGCGGTGGACCTGCTGGCGCAGAAGGTCAACTGCGCTGTGCTGAATGCCGGCGACGGGCGGCACGAACACCCCACGCAGGCCCTGCTGGATGCGCTGACCATCCGGCGGGCCAAGGGGCGGCTGCACCGGCTGAACATCGCGATTTGCGGCGACATCGCGCACAGTCGCGTGGCGCGGTCGAACATCCTGCTGCTGGGCAAGATGGAAAACCGGGTACGGCTGATCGGGCCGCCCACCCTGATGCCGTCGGGGATCGCCGATTTCGGGGTCGAGGTATTCGATGACATGCGCGCGGGGCTGCGCGACGTTGACGTCGTGATGATGCTGCGTCTTCAGCGCGAGCGGATGGATGGCGGCTTCATCCCGTCGGAGCGGGAGTATTACTTCCGCTACGGGCTGGACGCCGAGAAGCTGGGCCATGCCAGGCAGGATGCCATCGTCATGCATCCCGGCCCGATGAACCGCGGCGTCGAGATCGACGGCGAGATCGCCGACGACATCAACCGCAGCGTCATCCAGGAACAGGTCGAGATGGGCGTGGCCGTGCGCATGGCCGCGATGGACCTGCTGGCCCGCAACCTGCGGGCGCGGCCGGCGGGGGTCATGGCATGACCGAGCGGTTCGAGATCAAGGCGCACGAGCACGGTGTCGTCCGGCTGTTCGCCCTCGACCTGCCGGCGGCGGAGGTCGACGGCTTTGCCACGCCGGGCGCGGATGGCTGGCCGCTGCGGGACGCGCTCGGCGCCGATACGCTCGATCCGGACGAAATCGAGGTCTTCCCGGTGAGCGACCTGACGGGGCTGGGCCTTCCGGGCTACATGATCGAGGGGCTGGGTATCGCCGAGGCCGATGTCGCGGAGGACCGCGCGCGGCTGGACGCGCTCAAGGGGCATGTCGTGGTGGTCCGGTCACGCGGCTTCGGGGGCGTGGCGCAGGAAATCACGCCGCGCGCGCCGCTGCGCTGGATCGGCACCTATGTCGAGGAGCGTGCGCCGGTGCAGTTCAGCCCGCTGCCCGACGAGGCCGCCCGCGGCGCGGCCCC
>NZ_JBKOTX010000432.1:0-1789 GCF_047086965.1 Roseovarius halophilus (ex Wu et al. 2025)
CTCGCGCCCAGCGGCGGCCAGGGCGGCGATGTCGGCGTCGCTCAGCCAGCGGCCCTTGCGCAGGCGCCGCCCGCCCAGATCCTCGGAATGCGCCAGGATGGCCCCTCGGGCGGCGCTCAGCGGGACCGGGCCGAATCTCATGGGCGCCGCAGGCGCTCGGTCACCTGCGCCATGATGCTGACGGCGATCTCGGCGGGGCTGCGCGCCCCGATATCAAGGCCCACGGGGGCGTGGATGCGCCCGATCTCGTCTTCGGTGAAACCGGCCTCGGTCAGCCGCGCTACCCGCTTGGCATGGGTCCGGGTCGAGCCGAGACATCCGAGGTAGAAGACCTCCGAGCGCAGCGCCGCCATGATCGCCGGATCGTCCAGCTTGGGGTCATGGGTCAGGGTCACGACGCAGGCGCGGGCATCCAGGCCGATCTGCGCCAGCGCCGCGTCGGGCCAGTCCTCGCGGATGGTCTCGCCCGGAAAGCGGGCCCCGGCGCCGAAGGCCGGGCGCGGGTCCACCAGCACAGGGTCATAGCCGCAGGCCCGCGCCATGGGCAGCAGCATTTGCGCGATATGCACGGCCCCCACCACGATCATGCGCAGCGGCGGGTTGTGCACGGCCACGAAACTGCGCCCGTCCTCCGCGACGCCGGAGCGGTCCATGCGGAACCGGTCGGGATGGTCGGCGGCAGGGGCCAGCCGGCGCGCCCCGCTTTCAAGGTCCGCCACCAGCGCCACCGGCGCGCGGGCGGCGCGTTTCTTGACAAGCTCGGCCAGCAGGGCCTCGGGCAGGGCCCCGCCCACGGGATCGACCAGAACGCGGATGCGCCCGCCGCAGGCCAGCCCCACGGCGAAGGCATCGTCGTCGCTGACGCCGAAGTCCAGCAGGCGTGGCGTGCCATCCTCCAGCGCCTCCAGCGCCTCGGTGACCACGGCCCCCTCGACACAGCCGCCCGAGACCGAACCTTCCATGGCCGCCTGCGCGTCCACCACCAACTGGCTGCCTACGGGCCGGGGCGCCGACCCCCAGGTCTCGACCACGGTGGCCAGCGCGGCGCCCCGCCCGGACCGGTGCCAGTCAAGCGCCAGTGCGGGGATATCCTCGGTCATTGCGCGACCTCGGGCAGGGTGAAGACCTGGCCGGGATAGATCAGGTCCGGATCGCGGATGCGGTCACGGTTGGCCTCGAAGACCTCGACGTAGAGGATGCCCGCGCCGTAGCGGTCCTCGGCAAAGGCCCAGAGCGTGTTGCCCGGCTGGACCGTGCGGGTGGCGACGGCGAAATCAGGATCGGCGGTCTCCTCGGCCATGGCCTCGGCAACCTGTTCCGGGTCTTCGCGGCGGAAGGGCGATTCGATGCGCGAGACGACCTCGCCCGAGGGGTCCACCTCGTCGATGCGCAGGGTATAGACGCCGGTGTCGACCTGCGGCAGGTCGGTGCGCCAACTGCCGTCCTCCTCGACGGTCAGGGTCCCGACCGGCTGGTTGTCGAGGTAGACCCGGACGAAGCCGGGGTTATCCGCGCGGCCCGAAAGCACGACATCGCCCTCGGGATCATAGGTGATCGTGTCCAGCGCGACCGAGTCCATGACCTCGGGCGGGGTGCCGTCGGGCAGGTTGGGCTGCATCACGCGCGCCCCGTCCTGGCCCAGGGCGAGAACGGGGCCGGGCGCGGTGGGTCTGTCCTCGGCGGGCGCCGCGCGGGCAGCCAAGATGCTGTCGCATTGTTTTCCCGTACCCGGCGAAATGTCGTGGTCCGCGATTCTTCAATACGGGCCCGCCTGACGCACAGGCGGGCT
>NZ_JBKOTX010000433.1:0-1782 GCF_047086965.1 Roseovarius halophilus (ex Wu et al. 2025)
CGAAAAATGGGCCTCCGAAACGAAGGCCTACATCAAATGGGAATGCCAGGATGCATGACCCGCTCTCAGCAGAATTTCCAGACCTCAGGTTGCTCAATCGGTGGCTTCCTCGGGTGGCTTCCGGCCAGGGTGGATTCCGCGTGGGTGGATTCCGCGTGGGTGGCTTCCCTGGATTCCTTCGAGGAATCCACCTGGCCAGACCGGCGACCGAACAAGTGCCTGATAACGAGTCAGAAATCCGAGTCGACAGGTCGGGGTGGATTCCAGGTGGATTCCCCGGTGAGGAATCCAGTCGCTAGCGAAATCGCGCGCTGAGCCCCCCTGTATACGTAAAAGCCTCAGGAGGAACCAGAGGAGGGGGGGTATTCGGCGACGGTGATGTTATTTGGGATCAGTCGTTGGGTAGGCTTTGTCTTCGAAGTCTGCAATTGCCTCAGTGAGGGAACCAAACGCATCGGCTTCCTTTGACCCAGGCACTGGGGGGACGTCGAAGAACCCTTCGATTTCGCAAAGAGCTTGGTCCAGCTCTGCATCTGTGCTGACAGTACGACGGCTCATCTTACCCGTGCTCTACGCGTTGCTGATCCGACTACTCGATATCTGGATAGATATTGGCCTCGAAATAATCTGCCAAGTCACTGACGCTCAGCTCGCCGGCGACACGCGCGCGCAGCTTGGCCTCAAGTTCGTTCTCGGACACATCCAAGAAAGAGCTATTCACTGCAATAAATGTCAAAGACGCGATCGCAGCCGCCCTCTTGTTGCCATCCATCAACGCGTGCCGTGTCGCGATTCCATCATACATCAAGGCGGCTAGGTAGGATAACCGTGCTTCTGGCTCGTATTCAGCGGCTGACCTTGCTCGCTCGAGGCCTGCTTCGAAGGCATCGCGGTCGTTCAAGACCATGCGATGTCCCATGGTCTCCATGAACGCCGAAGTCTCGTCCAAGATCGCATCGGCATTAGGCCAAGTGTATCCGTTGTCTTCTTCGATCACACCGTTTCGCCTTCGCGACCAAGCTTAACAAGGGTTCGCCGATATCTTTGGGTGACCTTAGCCGCTGCCTCACGCGTTTTGGTGTAATTGTCGTTGACGGTACGCACGATCAGTGTGCCGTCATCCGTTGAAAGCGTAACCTGCTGTCCGGCGCGCAGTTGCAATGCGTCCATAGTGGCTGCCGACAGCGGTAGGAAATGGCCGTTGCCGATCTTCTTGATCTTATTGGTTATGGTCACCATTGTGTCCGCTTGCTTTCTGTTTGTGTGTTGGGCTGTTTGGCACGTTTATACTCATTGTTTATACCGCCCCTTGCCAATAGTCAACTTTTGTTTGATTAGCGTTCTGCAAGCTATCGGCCCTCGGGCTTTGCTCACGGTCTAGCCCGTGGCATCCCTTCCACCACCTCAACTTCTCGCAGCATTCCCCCACTCTGAAGTCCATCTCGCACCCAGCCCAGCGCCTGTCGCCAAGCTAGATAGTCGCGCCGCGCGGCTTCGATCTGTTCTGGATAGGGACGGTAGGTCACCGGACATGCCCTTACCTCCACGGTCCGCCACTTCCCGCGTGACAGCACCCGCTCGGTCCCAACCACTACAGTCGTTGCATGATCCCCATGCCGATTGCGCTTTATTTCCACGGGTACACAGCGCGGCACGGCGCCGGGCATACAGTCCGGCGTCAGCCTGCCGCGCGACAAACAAGGTGAGAGTCGAGCGTCAATCAGGATGAGAACGCTGGGGTGGTGTTTCGTAGGGAGGGCGTAGCCCGACCGGAGAGATACC
>NZ_JBKOTX010000434.1:0-1778 GCF_047086965.1 Roseovarius halophilus (ex Wu et al. 2025)
GTATCGAGCGCCTGGTGCATGGCCGCCAGCACATCCGGGTGCTGGCCCATGCCGAGATAGTCGTTGGAACACCAGATCGTAACGTCGCGGACGGACGCGCCCAGGTGGTTTCTGGCCTTGGGAAAGGCGCCGCGTTCCCGCTCGAGGTCGGCAAAGACGCGATAGTTGCCTTCGTCCCTGAGCCGTGTGAGTTCGGTATGGAGATAGTCTTCGTAATTCATGTCGGGTCGGTGTCCATGCTCCCGCGTGCGGCTGCCGGGCGCGGGCAGTGTCCTGATCGGCTATCCTGAAGCCTTGAGATCACCTTCCATGACTGCCACCCGCGGGCCTTGATCTGGATCAAGGCCCGCAAGGTCAGGCGTCACCCGGACAGGGCGGCGCGGTCATTGTACGATCGATCGATTCGCGGGTGGTGGCCGTCGGTGGCGTCGCCTCCGCCGGACCCGACCCCAGCTTGCCTCGGACGTGCACTGGCTGGACCCTGCGCGGCCCGCCCTGTAGGCCCGGCGGCATGAACACAGGTAACACCCCCGGGGCCGACCGCATCCTGCCCGGCATCCTGCTGATGATCGGCTTTTGCATGTCCGCGCCCATGCTGGACGTTGCCGCTAAGCTGGCCGCACGAACACTGCCCGTTGGCCAAATCACCGCCGCGCGATTCGTCATCCAGGCCGCGCTGATGCTGCCGGTCTGCCTCTGGCTGGGACTGCGGTTGCGGCCGGGGCCGGGCACCGCGGGCCTGCTGGCTTGGCGGGCGTTGTTCCTGGTGCTGTCGACCTATTTCTTCATCGCGGCGATCCGGGTGATGCCCATCGCCGACGCGCTTGCGATCGTCTTTGTCGAACCCTTCATCATCCTTTTCGTAGCCAGATACCTCTTCAATGACGAGATCGGCTGGCGCCGTATCTGCGCTGCCCTCGTGGGTTTCGGCGGGGCCCTTCTGGTGATCCAGCCCAGCCTGCGGGCCTTCGGGGCGGTCGCACTGCTGCCCCTGGGCACCGCCGTCAGCTTTGCCGCCTACATGCTGATCACCCGTGGCCTGTCACGGCGAATGCACCCGGTGACGATGCAGTTGCATACCGCCGCCATCGCGGCGCTGGCCACGGTGCCGCTGATCTGGCTGGCTGACGGGCGCGGTTGGCCCACGCTGGACCCGGTGATGCCACAGGGCCTGGCCTGGCTCTGGCTGCTGGGTGTCGGTGGGTTTGCCGCGCTCAGCCACATGATGATGACCCAGGCACTGACCTTCGCGCCCTCGGCGACGCTGGCCCCGCTGCACTACCTCGAGATCGTCATGGCAACGGCCCTCGGCTATCTCATCTTCGACAATTTCCCCGACCCGCTGACCCTGGCCGGCATCGCGGTGATCATGGGATCGGGTCTTTTCGTGATCCATCGCGAACGTCAGGTCGCGCGCGCCGATCAAGCCACCAAGGCCCCTCCGGGCAGCCCTGTCTAGGGATCCGCCACCAGACACAGGTGTCTGGGGCTGACATGGGTATGACCGGCGGCGAGGCCACCGTCGCACGTGTCACCGCCACGCGCAGGGATCGCGACCCGCAAGGATGCCTCGATGCGGCGCCATACGCCCGGAACGTTACAGCAGTTCCACACCGTCCATGCCCGCGATCCGAGCACAGTCGTCCTCGTAACAGGCCGAGAGCATCTGGCGCGTCTCGGCCTGCCAGGGGTCGTAGGGGCCGGAGCCCGCGGTCTCGTGCCAGATGCGGCGCACCTGAGCGCGCGGCAGCGGGGCGCCCCCTGCCCGGGCGCTGGCC
>NZ_JBKOTX010000435.1:0-1777 GCF_047086965.1 Roseovarius halophilus (ex Wu et al. 2025)
TGCCGGGGCGCCCCGGCAGGCGTTGCGGCTGCCGGGTGGCGGGTTCCGTCACCCGGCAGCGCCGCGTCACTTGTCGGGCCCGAGCGCGGTGAGGCCGCGCAGGATGTCGATGGCGTAGGCCAGCTGGTAATCCTCCTCGCGCAGTTTCGCGGCGGTTTCAGCCTTGGCGCGGTCCTCCTCGATCTGGCGGATCTCGTCCTCGCTCAGGCTGTCATTATCCAGCCGGCCCCGCAGGTCGGCCTCGGAGCGGGCGGGCAGGTTGCTTTCTTCCTCGTCCTCGCTGCCGGGCGCGGGGCGGCGCGGCTGTTCGACAACGATGTCGGGCGACACGCCGAGCGCCTGGATCGAGCGGCCTGACGGCGTGTAATACCGCGACGTGGTCAGCCGCATCGCGCCGTCGCCGCGCAGCGGCATGACCGTCTGGACCGACCCCTTGCCGAAGCTCTTGGTGCCCACGACGATGGCGCGGCGATGGTCCTGCAGGGCGCCGGCCACGATCTCGGAGGCGGAGGCCGAGCCGCCGTTGATGAGGACCACGATCGGCTTGCCGTTGCTCAGGTCGCCCTCGGAGGCGTTGAACCGCTCGCCATCCTCGGGGTTGCGCCCGCGGGTCGAGACGATCTCGCCCTTGTCGAGGAAGGCGTCGGAGACCCGGATCGCCTGTGTCAGCAGCCCGCCGGGATTGTTGCGCAGGTCAAGGACGATCCCGTTGACGTTCTCGGCGCCGCCGAGCGCCTCGACCTGTTCTTCGAGGCCGCTCACGAGGTTGCTGTAGGTCTGGTCGTTGAAGGTGGTCACGCGCAGCACGACGGTATCCTGTTCGCTGCGCGCGCGGACGGCGGTCAGCGTGATCGTGTCGCGGATGATCGAGACGTCGAAGGGCTCGGGCTCGCCTTCGCGGACGACCGTGACGACGATCTCGCTGCCCACCGGGCCGCGCATCAGGTCGACGGCCTCGTCGAGGGTCAGGCCGAGGACGCTTTCGCCGTCCACGTGGGTGATGAAGTCGCCGGCCTCGATGCCCGCCTCGTCGGCCGGGGTGCCGTCGATGGGCGAGACGACCTTGACGAAGCCTTCCTCCTGCGTGACCTCGATGCCCAGCCCGCCGAACTCGCCGCGTGTCTGCACGCGCATCTCGGCGGCGTCATCCGGCGACAGGTAACTGGAATGGGGATCGAGCGACGTGAGCATCCCGTTGATCGCGGCCTCGATCAGTTCTCCCTCGTCGACGTCCTCGACATATCCCGAGCGGATGCGCTCGAAGATGTCGCCGAAGAGATCGAGCTGTTCGTAGACGTTGCTTGTCTTGGTGGCCTCCTGCGCCAGCAGCGGGGCGGCCACCTGCGTTGTCACGACGATACCGGCAAGCGTGCCGGCGGCCGCGGCCATCAGGAATTTCTTCATCGCTCAATCATCCTTGTCTGTCTTGAACCAGTCACCCGGGTCGACGGGCGTGTTGTTCTGCCGCAACTCGACATAGAGCGTCTGGCTGCGTTCGGTAGGTTCCGTCACGGTTTGCTCGGTCAGCATGGCGTCGCCTGCCCGGTCGTCTCCTCCCATCAGACCCACGGGGCTGCCGCCCGGCAGGACCTCTCCGGTGTCACCATAGACCACATCCAGCCCCGCCAGCACCAGCAGGATTCCGGCCTCTGGTTCCAGTATGATCACATTTCCGTAATCCAGCAAAGGCCCGCGGTAGCGCACCGTCGCCGCGGCGGGCGTGGTGACCAGCGCCCGGGGCCGCGTGGCGATGACCAGGCCGGGCCGCGTGATGCCG
>NZ_JBKOTX010000436.1:0-1776 GCF_047086965.1 Roseovarius halophilus (ex Wu et al. 2025)
CGGCGGTGACGCGCGCGCCCGCGGCCCCGGCGGGGGCGCGTCGGCATCAGTAGGAATATTCGGCGTAGATGCGGCTCAGGTCCCCGTGCCAGTCGCCGTGGTAATGGGCCAGCAATTCGTCGGCGGGCACCCGGCCGGTTTCGACGCTTTCCTTCAACGTGTTCAGGAAATGCGTCTCGTCGGGGATCAGCCCGTCCGCGCCGGGGCGGGCGCGGGCCTTGAGGCCGGCCTCGGAAATCGCGACGGCCTGCCGCGCGATGTCGTGCATCGACAGCGCGCCCACCCGCGCCTGAAGCCCGTCGCGGCTGGCCGCGACGCGCAGCGCCTCGCGCGTGTCGGCATCCCAGCCCTTGCAGAGGTCCCACGCCGCGTCGAGCGCGGTCTGGTCGTACATCAATCCCACCCAGAAGGCCGGTAGCGCGCAGAGCCGGCGCCACGGGCCGCCGTCGGCGCCGCGCATCTCCATGAATTTCTTGATCCGCGCCTCGGGAAAGATCGTCGTCAGGTGATCGGCCCAGTCCGACAGGGTGGGTTTCTCGCCGGGCAGGGCGGGCAACTCGCCGCGCAGGAAGTCGCGGAAGCTCTGGCCGAGGGCGTCGATATAGACGCCGTCGCGGTAGACGAAGTACATCGGCACGTCCAGCGCGTACTCCACCCAGGCCTCGAAGCCGAACCCGTCCTCGAAAACGAAGGGCAGCATGCCCGTGCGGTCCGGGTCGAGGTCGCGCCAGACGCGGGCGCGCCAGCTCTTGTGGCCGTTGGGCTTGCCCTCGAAAAACGGCGAGTTGGCGAACAGCGCGGTCGCCACGGGCTGCAGGGCCAGCGCCACCCGCAGCTTCTGCACCATGTCGGCCTCGGACCCGAAATCGAGGTTCACCTGCACGGTGCAGGTGCGGTACATCATGGACTTGCCCATGGTGCCGACGCGGTCCATGTAGTCCGTCATCAGCTTGTAGCGGCCCTTGGGCATGACGGGCATCTGGTCATGCGTCCATTCCGGCGCCGCGCCGAGCCCGATGAAGCCCACGCCGACCTTGTCGGCGATGTCCTTGACGTCGCGCAGGTGGGCGTTCACCTCGTCGCAGGTTTCGTGGATGGTCTCAAGCGGCGCGCCCGACAGTTCGAGCTGCCCGCCCGGTTCGAGGCTGACATTCGCGCCGTCCTTTTCCAGCCCGATGAGCTTGCCCGCCTCCTCCAGCGGTTGCCAGCCGTGCCGGTCGCGCAGGCCCTCCAGCACGGCCAGCACGCTGTGCTCGCCGTCATAGGGGATGGGGTCGTGGGTGTCCTTGCAATAGCCGAATTTCTCGTGCTCGGTGCCGATGCGCCAGTCCGCGCGCGGTTTGCAGCCGCTTGCCAGATAATCCGCGAGCTGGGCGCGGTCCTCGATCGGCCCGCCGCCGGATTGGGGGATGGACATATTCTTCGGGCCTCCTGACTGCTGGCGCGACAACAGGCGCAGAAGTGGCCGCAATCGCCGTCGGTGTCAATGCAGCCGCGCGGTGGGGGCCTGCCAGATCACGACCGGGTGATCGCCGCCGCGCCGCATCTCGGCCAGCATCCGTTCGGTCCGGATGCCGGGCAGGGTTGCGAAGGCGTCGAACAGCGCGTCGGCCCCCTCGGCCGCCAGCGGCACGGCAAGCGCGGGCTGGCCGGGCTGGTCCAGCAGCCAGTGCGGCGGCCGCGCCGCGGGGTCCAGGCGTTTTCCATCTCGATCCGCTTTGGGCGGACGACAACATCGACTTTATCGGTATCGACAATTACCTGCCTTTGGCGGAC
>NZ_JBKOTX010000437.1:0-1771 GCF_047086965.1 Roseovarius halophilus (ex Wu et al. 2025)
GCCGGGCCGCCCGCGATCCATGTCCGCCATGTCTCGGCCACGCCGGGCAGCCCGCTGTCCGCGGCGGCGGGCGGCACCGCGTTCAAGCCACGGGTCGCCCCCCTGCCCCATGAGCCGGTTCTGGAAAAATCCGTGAACGCGGCCTTCATCGGCACGGGGCTGGAGCACCACCTGCGCGGCGAGGGCATCCGCGACCTTGTGATCTGCGGGCTGACCACGCCGCATTGCGTCTCGACGACGGTGCGGATGGCGGCCAATCTCGGGTTCGGGGTGGAACTGGTGCACGACGCCTGCGCGGCCTTCGCCAGCAATGCCGATACCGGCTGGATGGGCACGACAGGCCCGGCGCCCGACCCCGACGCCGTGCATCGCGCGGCCGTGTCCCACCTGCATGGCGAGTTCTGCGAGGCCCGAACCGCCGACACCGTCATGGCCCGGGCGCCATGACCGATTTCCTCGACGTCTCCGCGTCGCTGACCGGCCGGCGCTGGTGCGGCCCGTCGGTCGAGGCCGACCGGCTGGCCGAGGCAATGGTGCAGGCCACCGACCTGCCCCGCCCGCTGTGCCAGACGCTCACGCGGTTGGGCGTGCCGCCCGATGCGGCGCCGGCCTATCTCGAACCGGCGCTGCGCGACCTGCTGCCCGATCCGCGCGGCCTGCGCGACATGGAAAACGCGGCGGCGCGTTTCCTCGACGCGGTGGCGCGGCGCCAGCGCATCGCGATCTTCGCGGATTACGACGTGGACGGGGGGGCGTCGGCCGCGCTGCTCATCGACTGGCTGCGGCAGGCAGGGCACCAGGCGACGCTGTACGTGCCCGACCGGATCGACGAGGGCTACGGCCCCAACGCACCGGCCATGCAGGACCTTGCCGCGCGGCACGACCTGATCGTCTGCGTGGATTGCGGCACCCTGAGCCACGACGCCATCGCGGCGGCCGACGGCGCGGACGTGATCGTCCTCGATCACCACATGGGCGGCGAGACCCTGCCCGGGGCGCTGGCCGTCGTGAACCCCAACCGGCAGGACGAAACCGGCGACCTGGGGCATCTTTGCGCGGCGGCGGTGGTTTTCCTGATGCTGGTGGAGGCGGGGCGGCAGATGCGGGCCGGCGGCCGTCAGGGCCCGGACCTGATGTCGATGCTGGACCTTGTGGCGCTGGCCACGGTGGCCGACGTGGCGCCGCTCAAGGGGGTGAACCGCGCCTTCGTGCGACAGGGCCTGAAGGTGATCGCGCGCCGCGTGCGGCCCGGGCTCGTGGCCCTGTCGGACATCGCGCGGCTCGACAGCGCGCCAAACGCCCATCACCTCGGCTTCGTGCTGGGGCCGCGGGTGAATGCCGGGGGGCGGGTCGGCCGGGCCGATCTGGGCGCGCGGCTGCTGGCGACAGACGACATGGCCGAGGCCCGCGGCATGGCCGAGAAGCTGGACATGCTGAACACCGAACGCCGCGATATGGAGGCGTCGGTGCGCGCCGCCGCGCTGGCGCAGGCCGAGGCGCGCGGCCTTGACGCGCCGCTGGTCTGGGCCGCCGGGGAAGGCTGGCATCCGGGCGTTGTCGGGATCGTCGCCTCGCGCCTCAAGGAAGCGACGAACCGCCCCGCCGTGGTGATCGGTCTGGACGGCGACGAGGGCAAGGGCTCGGGCCGGTCGGTTTCGGGCGTCGATCTCGGCGCGGCGATCCAGCGGCTGGCCGCCGAGGGGCACCTGCTCAAGGGGGGCGGGCACCGCATGGCCGCCGGGCTGAGCGTCGCGCGCGACGGGCTGGAGGC
>NZ_JBKOTX010000438.1:0-1756 GCF_047086965.1 Roseovarius halophilus (ex Wu et al. 2025)
GCGCTTGCCCGCCAGATCCAGCACGGCGCGCCGGCCGACATCTACATCTCGGCGAACCCGGGATGGATGGACAGGCTGCAAGAGGACGGGCTTGTCGAGTGACCTGATGGTATGAACTGCCTTACCACCAAACCGCCGCTATTGTTGCGGGCATGGGGGGCGGCGCCAGCAAGTAGTTAAACTGTTCCGTCCCGGATGATCACATTTCCCCTCGGCGATCGGCCTTGTTCATGGCAAGGTCGGTGCTGAGGGACATTCGGGATGGAGGGCAGGCATGCTGATATCCCTTCACAAGTGAGGCCGCTAGCGCCACCGGTTCGAGCAACCCATCCGAAGGGGACGACGGTGAGCCAGTGATGCGCCATTGGTCCGAGAGACGATGGCGAGGGGCAAGGAGTTCACCGACCGGCTCTCGGGTCCGCGCAAGCGTGCGGCGAGGGGCGAACACGCGTTCGACCGTCTCCGTGTCGATCTCGGGATCGAGCACTGCCTGACCCCGCCGAAATCACCCCGGATCAACGGCATGGTCGAGCGCTTCAACGGGCGCATCGAGGAGGTCCTGCAAAGCCACCATTTCAGGTCCGGCGAGGAGCTGGACAGCACGCTGCACCGCTACGCATTCGGGCATTCCTTCGGACCGATGGCAGTCATGCCCTCATCTCTACAACCGGCAGCTCCCGCAATCGGCCCTGGACAGCAAGACGCCCTTGCAGACGATGAAGATCGGCAAAAACTCAAGCCGGGGCGGTTCAGGAGACGGCCGTACTACCTTCCGGGATGTGACAGCTAACGACCCCGTGCCCGATTTGGCACATAAGTTCCTTAGCCATCATGCTTACAAGTATAAGTTACTTGACCCAGTGGTGAGCCGTGCAGGATTCGAACCTGCGACCCACTGATTAAAAGTCAGTTGCTCTACCAACTGAGCTAACGGCCCACTAGAGCGGGTATCTAGAAAGAGCGGGGCAGGGGGTCAACCCCGAAATGCACTGAATTTCCCGCAGATGCTGGATTCGTCCCGGTGAGCGGTTTATATGCCGGCTCATGACACAGCGCGCGATCGAATACGGGCTTCCCTTCATGAAGATGCACGGGCTTGGAAACGACTTTGTCGTGTTCGACGCGCGGTCGCGCGCGGTCGACGTCAGCCCGGCGCTTGCCGTGGCGCTTGCCGACCGGCGGACCGGCCTGGGATTCGACCAGCTGGCGGTGATCGGGTCGGGCGATGCCGACGCGCATCTGAGTTTCTACAACAGCGACGGCTCCGTCTCGGCGGCCTGCGGCAACGCGACGCGCTGCATCGCGCGCTACCTGATGGACGAACAGGGCCGCGACCGTCTGGACCTGACCACCGCGCGCGGCCGGCTGAAGGCCGTCGATGCGGGGGGCGGGCTGACATCGGTCAACATGGGCCCGCCGCAGACGGCGTGGCAGGACATCCCGTTGGCCGAGGCGATGGACACGCTGGAACTGCCGATCGAGGGCGGGCCGGTGGCCACCGGGATGGGCAATCCGCACTGCACCTTTTTCGTCGAGGATGCCGAGGCGGTGCCGCTCGACCGTTTCGGGCCGCGCTACGAGACCCATCCGCTCTATCCCGAGCGGACGAACGTGCAGGTCGTCTCGGTCGTCGGGCCGGACCACCTGCGGATGCGGGTCTGTTCTTCATTGTGATGCTGTTCAAGCTGCTGCTGAGCCCGAAGAATGCGACCGAGAACAACCCCTGGAACGAATGGGCCGATACCCTAGAATGGAC
>NZ_JBKOTX010000439.1:0-1739 GCF_047086965.1 Roseovarius halophilus (ex Wu et al. 2025)
TTTGAAGGGCTTCGGCGTCTCGTTGTGGTGCGCCAGATAGTCATGGATCGCAGCTTCCAGATCATCGACGCTGGAATAGCTACCGCGCCGGATGCGCCTTGATGTGATCTCGGCGAAGAACCGTTCGACCATGTTCAGCCAGGACGCACTGGTGGGCGTGAAGTGGAGCTTGAAGCGCGGGTGCTTCGAAAGCCAGGCCGTCACCTCGGGCGTCTTGTGGGTGGCGTAGTTGTCGAGCACCAGATGCACCTCGCGCGATTTCGGCACATGCCGGTCGATGCGGCGCAGGAACTTCAGGAATTCCTTGGCCCGATGGCGCGGCATGCAGTCGCCAATCACCTTGCCGGATTTGACGTCGAGCGCAGCGAACAGCGTGGTCGTGCCGTGGCGTTTGTAATCGTGCGTCATCGTGGCGGCGCGGCCTTTCTTCAGCGGCAGACCGGGCTGGGTGCGGTCCAGTGCCTGGATCTGGGACTTCTCATCCACGCACAGGACCACCGCGCGATCCGGCGGGTCGAGGTAAAGCCCGACGATCTCGGTGACCTTCTCCTCGAACTTCGGGTCGTTGGAGACCTTGAAGCTGCGCGTCTGGTGCGGCTTCAGCCCTGCGTCCGCCCATATCCTTCCCACGCTCGACGGCGAGATGCCCACCGCCTCGGCCATGGTCGAGCGGCTCCAATGGGTCGCGTTGGGCGGGCTCTCCTGCACCGTCTTCGCGATCACCTTCAGGCGCGTCTCCCGCGGCAGCGGCGGCACCCGCGACGGCCGGGTCTTGTCGCGCTTCAGGCCGTCCACGCCCTCGTCGAGGTATCGCTCCTGCCAGCGCCAGACGGTCGGCTTCGACGTGTCCGCGCGCCGCATGATCTCGCCCGTGCCGTGACCATCCGCCGTCGCCAGCACGATCTTCGCCCGCCAGACGAACTTGCGCGGGGTGTTCCGGTCGACGACCAGGGATTGGAGTTCGGCTCGGTCAGCGGGGCTCAGGTAAAGGCAGATGTCATTACGTCTCATGCCCCCACAATAACACATTGGCGAGCAGCTTGGAATCCTCCGTCAGGCGGGGAACACTAGGTGATGACAAAGACCCTAGCGATCGCTGGTGTGTTGGGTTCGACCTTTGTCAGCGAGTACTGGCGTGGTGGCAGAAGATCCTATTACCGATCATCGGGGCGGAAGACATTTAAAAGTTGCGAAATCACTCTGCGCCGTGGTCTGACGTCACTTTCACTTAGAACGGCAGTTTAACTAAGCCTACGGCCGCCTGAGAAATCACCAGGCCGATCCCGCGCTCCTACCGTTTTCAGGATGGCCCGCAGGTGGGTCCGTATGACTTTAGCTTTTGCCAAAAACTCTTATTTTATTGACCCAAACCGATAAAATTGGCTCCGGCGGCAGGGATCGAACCTGCGACCAATTGATTAACAGTCAACTGCTCTACCGCTGAGCTACGCCGGACCACGATGTGGCCTATAGCAATCGGTTTCCGGGACGTCCAGAGGGGCGTTTCAGTTTTTTGACACCGCGCCGGCGGACCCGTCGCGCCGGGGGGTGGGTCTGTCGGCGGCGGCAAATCGGGCGCGGGCCGTCAGCGGGCCCTGGTGGCGGGCCTGGCCGCTTCGGCAAAGGGCGATGAGATGGGCCAGCACGTTGCGCTCGGCGGCGGGCAACAGGGCAGGGGGGACCTCGGTATAGACCCGGGCCGTGATCTCGGCCGCGGTGCCGGGGGCCTGTGCCAAGGC
>NZ_JBKOTX010000440.1:0-1737 GCF_047086965.1 Roseovarius halophilus (ex Wu et al. 2025)
GAACCGCACCTATGCGGACCTGGCGGCGCATTACGACACGGCGATCATTCCGGCGCGCCCCTACAAGCCCAGGGACAAAGCCAAGGCCGAGGCTGCGGTGCTGCTGGCTGAACGCTGGATCCTAGCGGTTCTGCGCAATCGGCAATTCTTCAGTCTCGATGAGCTGAACGCGGCGATCCGCCCATTGCTGGCGGCGCTGAACAGCAAGACATCCCGGCATCTCGGCGCCAGCCGCCGTGAGCTGTTCGACCAGTTGGACAAGCCCGCACTCAAGCCTTTGCCCGCAACGCCTTACGAGTATGCGGAATGGAAGCTGTGCCGCGCCGGGTTGGATTACCACGTCGCGATCAAGGGGCACTATTACTCCGTGCCCTATCAGCTGATGAAGAAGAAGCTGTGGGCGCGGATCACAGCCCGCACCGTGGAGGTGTTCCACGAGGGCGTGCGCATGGCGTCGCATATGCGCACCTCCGGCAATCACAAGCATTCTACGCAGGCCACCCATATGCCCGCGCATCACCGGTTCCGGGAGGGCTGGACGCCCGACAAGATCTGCGCACATGCCGCGCGCCTGGGGGCCAACGTCGAAGCCTTTGCCGAGGTGGTTCTGCGCAAGCGCAAGCATCCTGAGCAGGCCTATAGAACCTGCATGGGGGTGTTCCGTCTTGCCGACACGTTCGGCGCCGCGCGTCTCGACGCGGCCTGCAAACGCGCGCTGGAGATCCAGGGGCTGTCCTACTCATCCGTCCAATCGATCCTGAAGAACGGGATCGATCGCAAGCCCCGTGCCCGCGCCACGGAGGGGCCTGCCATCACCCACCCCAATATCCGTGGCGCGGATTACTTCCACTGACCCAGAAAGGACCAACCATGCTTCACCACCCAACCCTTGATCGCCTCAAGGCCCTGCGCCTTGACGGTATGGCCGAAGCCTTCGCCGAATTGCAGGCCCAAGATCGCGCCGTGGAGCTGTCCCACGCCGAGTGGCTCGGCCTGCTCGTCGACCGAGAAGAAGCCAATCGCGAGACCAAACGGTATGAAAGCCGGCTGCGGGCGGCCAGCCTACGCCATGTGGGTGCGTGCCCGGAAGACGTCGACTACCGCGCGCGCCGCGGGCTCGACAGGGGGCTATTCCAAACCCTGCTGACCGGTAAATGGATCGCGGACAAACGCAATTTGATCCTCACCGGGCCATGTGGTGTCGGCAAGACCTGGCTTGGCTGCGCGCTCGCGCACGCGGCCTGCCGCGAAGGCGTCACCGTGCTTTACAAACGCCTGCCACGCCTCTTCGAGGAGTTGGATCTGGCCCATGGCGATGGCCGCTTCCCAAAGATCTTCCGGGCCATCACCAAAACCCAGTTGCTGATCCTTGACGACTGGGGGCCAGACACGCTGACCGCCGCCCAAAGGCGCGACCTGATGGAGATCGTCGAAGAACGCTACGGCCGGGGGTCAACCATGATCACCAGCCAACTGCCGGTCTCTGCCTGGCATGAGGTCATCGGCGAGCCCACCTTCGCCGACGCTATCCTCGATCGCATCGTTCACAACGCGTACCGCATCGATCTCGATGGCGCGTCCATGCGAAAAAATCATCGCTAAAAAGGATGACGAAAACCCCCAAACCTGATACCCGAAATCCACTGCCTCACGGCATCGCGTCACAGGTGGCCGAATACTTCGGAACAGGTGGCCGGATGTGATCGGAATGGGTGGCCGAATGCGTCGGAATGCGCA
>NZ_JBKOTX010000441.1:0-1735 GCF_047086965.1 Roseovarius halophilus (ex Wu et al. 2025)
GCCCGGCGCGGTCCGCGCGGACCGCGCCGGGCCATCGGGCGAATTTTCGGGGATACAAAGGCACCCGGGGCGCCGGGAGCAGGCCCGGCATATCCCGGGGTCGCAGGACCCCGCCCGGCCGATGCGCCGCCCATCGTCAGGGCGGTGTGTCGACCTCAGTAAGTGCGGATCAGGCCGACCAGCCGCCCCTGCACCTTGACCTGATCGTCGCGCAGCAGGCGGGTTTCATAGGCGGGATTGGCCGCTTCGAGCGCGATGGTGCTGCCCGAGCGGCGAAAGCGTTTCAGCGTCGCCTCGGCATCCTCGACCAGCGCCACGACGATATCGCCGTTGTCGGCCGCCGCGGTCTCACGGATGATCACCACGTCGCCATCGTTGATCCCGGCGTCGATCATCGAGTCGCCCTTGACTTCGAGCGCGTAATGTTCGCCCGCGCCCAGCATGCTTTGGGGCACGGCCACGTTGTGCGAAACTTCTGAGATCGCGGCGATGGGCACACCGGCGGCAATCCGGCCCATGACGGGCAACTCGGTCGCGCCCGTGCCTTCAACCGGCAGGGCATGGGCGGGGGGGCTGTCGGGGCGGTCGCCCTCGATCACGCGGGGGGTGAACCCGGTCTTCTGTTCCAGCGACTCGGGCAGCTTGAGGATTTCCAGCGCCCTTGCGCGGTGGGCTAGCCTGCGGACGAAGCCGCGCTCCTCCAGCGCCGTGATGAGGCGGTGAATGCCGGACTTGGAGCGCAGGTCGAGCGCCTCTTTCATCTCGTCAAAGGAGGGGGGGACGCCGTCGCGCTGCACGCGCCCGTGGATGAAGGCCAAAAGGTCGAGCTGCTTTTTGGTGAGCATGGGGTCCTCCGCACCGGGCCGGAATTGGCCGTTTGCCCGATGTTCTACGGGTGTTCCCCTTTTGTGTCAAGCTGTTCCGTTACAGCGGCAGAACCGGAACACTGGCCCCGGCTGGCCGGCCCGGATCCCCAGGGGGCTGGACGATGAGGCAATCGGCCTCGCTGAGCACGGAGAGAAGCGAGCTGTCCTGCGTGTCGAAGGCCGCGACGCCGCGGTCGGTGGTGCGCGCGCGCAGGTAATGCTGGCGCGGGCCATTGGCGGGCAGGGCGGCGGCCAGCGGGCGCGGCTGAGGCATTGCGACGACGTCGCGTTGCCCCAGCATGGCGCGGATCACCGGGGCCACGAAGACATGCCCGCAGACCATGGCCGACACCGGGTTGCCGGGCAGGCCGATCAGGGCCGCCGCGTCCAGCCGCCCGGCCATGAGCGGCTTGCCGGGGCGCATCGCCACCTTGTAGAAGGCCCGGTCCATGCCGCGGTCGGCCAGCGCCGGCCCGACAAGGTCGTGATCGCCCACCGAGGCGCCGCCGATGGTCAGGATCAGGTCTGCCCCCTCGGCCATGTCGAATACCGTTTGCAGCGAGGCCCGGGTGTCACGCGCGATGGGCAGCAGGCGGGCCTTGGCCCCCAGCGCCTCGACCAGCGCGGCCAGTCCATAGCTGTTGGAGGCGATGATCTGGTCGGGGCCGGGGTCCTCGCCGGGCTGGACCAGTTCGTCGCCGGTGGCGATGATCGCCACCTCGGGGCGTCGCGTGACCGGCACCGCGGCGATGTTCATCGCCGCCAGCAGCGCCACGTCCGAGGGCGCCAGCAGGCGCGGGGCCTCGAGCCGGTCGCCCAGGCGGAAATCGGCCCCCATGGGCCGCACGTGGGGGCCCTGGCCCGGACCC
>NZ_JBKOTX010000442.1:0-1683 GCF_047086965.1 Roseovarius halophilus (ex Wu et al. 2025)
GGCCATTCCCGAGGACCAGCGCGATACGATCGCCGCACTGCTGCGCGAGAACAGCAACCTCAAGGGTGAGAAGACCAGCCTTCAGCAGATCGTCAAGCGTCTCGAGCACCTGGTGGCCGAGCTGAACCATGTGGTGCATGGCAAGAAGTCCGAGAAGCTCGACGCGGACGACAGACAGCTGGCCTTCGAGGACCTCGAAGCGTCCGTCGCCGAGGTCGAGGAGCAGCGGGACCAGCAGACCTCCTCCGGTGACGCGCCGCGCCGCAAGTCATCCTCGGCCAAGCGCAACCGCGGCAATCTTCCCGAGAACCTGCCCCGGATCGAACAGGTCGTCGAGCCCGACAGCCTCGTCTGCCCATGTGGCTGCGGGCAGATGCACAAGATCGGCGAGGACCGGACCGAGCGGCTGGACATCGTGCCGGCGCAGCTGCGTGTGCTGGTTACGGTTCGCCCCAAATACGCCTGCCGCGCCTGCACCGATGGCGTGACGCAGGCGCCGGCCCCCGCCGCCCTGATCGAGGGCGGCCTGCCGACCGAGGGCGCCATCGCCCACGTGCTGGTCAGCAAATACGCGGATCACCTGCCGTTATATCGCCAGAGCCAGATGCTCGCCCGGTCGGGCGTCACCATCGACCGCGGCACCCTGGCCGACTGGGTCGGTGTCGCCGCGTTCCACCTGCGGCCCGTCGTCGATCGGCTGGCCGAGCACCTGAAGGCGTCCACCAAGCTGTTCATGGACGAGACGACTGCGCCGGTTCTCGACCCCGGCCGCGGCCGTACTAAAACCGGCTACCTCTGGGCGCTGGCCCGCGATGACCGCAGGTGGGGTGGCGCCGACCCGCCGGGGGTGATCTTCTTCTACGCGCCCGATCGAGGTGGCAAGAATGCCGAGACGTTCCTGCGCGGCTTCGACGGGATCCTGCAACTGGACGGGTATCCGGGCTACAATCGCCTGACGCGCCCCTCCCGCGAGGGCGGAGATCCCATCCGCGTGGCCCATTGCTGGGCGCATGCCCGGCGCAAGCTGAAGGAAGTCTTCGACCGCGACGGCTCCGAGATCGCCGCCGAGGGCCTGCGTCGCATCGCCGAGATCTACAAGGTCGAGGCTGACATCCGCGGCGTCGACCCAGGTCAACGCCTCTCGGCCCGGCAGGTACGAACGGCCCCGCTGGTGGCGGCGTTCGGCGACTGGCTGCAGGAACAGCGACTGCGCGTGTCGGCGAAATCCCGGCTCGGCGAGAAGCTGGCCTATATCCATCGCCACTGGGAGGGGCTGCAGACCTTCCTCCAGGACGGCCGCGTCGAGATCGACTCCAACAGCGTGGAAAACCTGATCCGCCCGATCGCACTGAACAGGAAAAATGCCTTGTTCGCCGGTCACGACGAGGGCGGCAAGGCCTGGGGCCGCATCGCGTCGCTGATCGAAACCGCAAAGATCAACGGCGTCGAGCCCTTCGACTATCTCAAGGCCACGCTCGGGGCCATCGCCGCCGGCCATCCGAAAAACCGGATCGACGAACTCCTCCCTTGGAACTTCCAGCCGTCAAGCTGAAAAGCCCGTGGGGCCCAGCTGGCGCTTACGTTTTTTCGGCTTCTTCGCGTTTTGTGTGGGTGGGTTGCATTTCCGGTTACCGGACGACCGCACCAGATGTTGTATCGTAGGGTGATGCTGGCAGGTGCGTA
>NZ_JBKOTX010000443.1:0-1665 GCF_047086965.1 Roseovarius halophilus (ex Wu et al. 2025)
GAAGCCGCCGCCGGCGGCATGATCGCGGCGGTCGCGCTCCAGCTGCTCCGCGGCGCGCTCTGACCGGCGCCCCTTGCCATGCGGCCCGGCCGGCCCTAAGGGCAGCGCATGACAGCCCGGCACACATTCCGTCACCACGCCCGCGCGATGCTCGGGCTCGGCCTGCCGCTCATCGGCAGCCACGTGGCCCAGTTCGCCATCAATCTCAGCGATGCGGTCATGCTGGGCTGGTACGGGGTCGAGGCGCTCGCGGCCGAGGTGCTGGGCGGCACGCTCTTCTTCGTGCTCTTCATCATGGGCTCGGGCTTCGCATGGGCGGTGATGCCCATGGTGGCCGCCGCCGTCGCCTCGGGCGAGCCGGCCCAGGTGCGCCGCGTCACGCGCATGGGGGGCTGGGCGTCGGTACTCTTCGCGGTGCTGGTGATGCCGCTCGTGATCTGGTCCGGGCCGCTCTTTCGCGCGCTGGGACAGGAACCGGACACCTCCGCGCTGGCGGCCGAGTACCTGCGGGTGATGGGCTGGGGGCTTTTCCCGGCATTGCTGGTGATGGTGCTGAAATCCTACCTCGCCGCGCTCGAGCGCACGCAGGTCGTGCTCTGGGTCACGGTGGGGGCGGTGGGGCTCAACGTGGCCGTCAACGCCCTGCTCATCTTCGGCACCCTCGGCTTCCCCGAACTTGGCGTGCGCGGCGCGGCCATCGCTTCGCTGATCGTCAACACCGCGTCCTTCGCGGTGCTCGCGCTCTACACCGCGCGCGCCACGCCCGAGCATGGGCTGTTCGGGAATTTCTGGCGCCCCGACCCCGAGGCATTCGGCCGCGTCTTCCGTCTCGGCTGGCCCATCGGGCTGACCAACCTCGCCGAGGTGGGGCTCTTTGCCGCCTCGACCACGATGATGGGCTGGCTGGGCACGCTGCCGCTCGCCGCCCATGGCATCGCCATGCAGATCTCCTCGATCACGTTCATGGTGCATCTCGGCCTCAGCAATGCCGCCACGGTGCGCGCGGGCCAGGCCCACGGGCGGCGCGACATGCCGGCGCTGCGCGCGGGGGCCCGTGCCGCGCTGGTGCTCTCGGGGCTCGCGGCGGCGCTCACCGTGGTGCTGTTCCTCGCCGTGCCGGAATGGCTGATCGGCCTCTTCCTCAACCCGGCCGAACCCGACAGGGCGGGGGTCATCGCCATCGGGACGGGCCTGCTGGCCGCGGCCGCGCTGTTCCAGCTTGTCGATGCCGGCCAGGTCATGGCGCTGGGGCTTCTGCGCGGCGTGCAGGATACCCGCGTGCCGATGCTCATCGCGGCGCTCAGCTACTGGGGCATCGGCGTGCCGGCCAGCTACGTGCTGGGCTTCACCCTCGGGCTGGGCGGCGTCGGGGTCTGGCTGGGTCTCGCCGTGGGGCTTGCTTGCGCGGCCGTCCTGATGCTGGGGCGGTTCTGGGGCTGGTCCGCACGCGATACCGTCCCCGGGGCCGCGCCGCCGCCGGGGCGGTGACGGCCGTTTCTTCTCGGGTGAAATACCCCCGCCGGAGGCGTCGGCCCCGTCCACGCGGTGCGGGCGGCGGGGCGCCGGTCAGCGGCCCCGCAATCCTCTATCATCGTCCCCCCGACAGTGTCGAAGGCGCCCAGCCGGGCGCGACAATGATCGCACATGGATATATGCGCGGCGACG
>NZ_JBKOTX010000444.1:0-1659 GCF_047086965.1 Roseovarius halophilus (ex Wu et al. 2025)
AGCGGCCTTTCGTGAAGCGTGCGGCGCAAGCCGTGGACTGCACCCGCTGAGAGGCAGCGATGGACCACACCTCGTGCTCATGTCCCATGTGTCTCAAAGCGGAAGCGCGGACATAATTCGGGGCGGGTTGCTACCGTGGCATCTGCGCGGGTATATTAACCCCTATGAGATTTCTGGTCCAGCTCCTGCGGGTGCTTTGCGTTGCGCTCCTGCTGCCCGCTACGGTGATGGCCGCGGCTCAGACGGACCACGTCCCCACCCGGCATGACTATTGCGAGGGCGCTGCGCCGGCCTCTCATCATGCGGATGCTACCCCGGAGACTGCCGAGCCGGCACGGGGTGACCATGGCGACCGGGCCCACGAGCCACTTCACGTCTCATGCGGCATCCACGCCTGCAACTGGATCGAGGGGGCCGAGCTGATCGCGGGACGCCCCAACGGGCTCACTTGGGCGCTTTATGCGCCCTCGGCTGGAAGGAGTGGCCCCGCCGCACCTCGGGAAAGCCTCTACCGGCCCCCGGCCGCTCTCCTCTGAACCTTCAATACTTACCGGAAACCAAGGTCCCTGCGCAGCGGCGCCGGGCGCCTTTTGGCAATCGTAGTTCCTCGCCCTGCCGGGGCGCATCTCTTCAGGAGACCAAAATGAAGAATTTCACACTCGCATCCGCCTTGATCCTTTCCGCCGGTGCGGCGTTCGCCGCCGGGTCGGGAGATCATTCCCATGATGACAGCCTTCCGGTGGGCAAGCCTGGCGCAGCCGCCGAGGTCGACCGCACCGTCGAGATCCGGATGCTGGAGACCGACACGGGTATGGGGTTCGATCCTGCCGCGCTCTCGGTCGAGGAAGGCGAGACCATTCGCTTCGCGGTGACCAACATTGGCGACCTCGCGCACGAGATCGTGCTTGGCACGGAGGAGAGCAACCTCGCCCATATGGAGGAGATGGTTGAGATGGCCGAGATGGGGCAGATGGATCACGACGATCCTAACGCCCTGCGCCTTGGCCCCGGCGAGCGCGGCGAGCTCATCTGGACATTCTCCAATGCCGGCACTTTCCAGTTCGCCTGTCTGATCCCGGGGCACATGCAGGCCGGCATGCACGGCCCGATCACCGTCAAGTGAAACCATTCAAGGGCCGGGCGGTTGGACCGCTCGTGCCCGACACGAGGAAACACGCCATGACAAAGACACTTGCTACCCGCCGTGCCGTTCTCTTCGGGGGCGCCACTCTCGGAGCCACGGCGCTCCTGCCGCGACGGGGAAGTGCCACCGGCCCGACGATGCATGTCCTGAAGGACCCCAACTGCGGCTGCTGCTCTGCCTGGATCGAGATTCTAGAAGCCGAAGGCTTCGCGGTGACCGTGGAGGCCGCGCGCGGCACGGCGCTGACCCGTTACAAGATCGGCAAGGGCATTCCGATCAGGATGATGTCCTGCCACACCGGCACGATAGAGGGCTACATGATCGAGGGCCATGTTCCTGTCGCCGACATCCGGCGGCTACTTGATGATCGGCCAAGGGCCGTCGGCCTCGCCGTCCCCGGCATGCCCTATGGGTCCCCCGGCATGGGCCCCGAAAACCGGCGCGACGCCTACGACGTCCATCTCCTCCTGCCGGACGGCTCGACAGAGGTCTTCACGCGCTACGACGCTGCGTGA
>NZ_JBKOTX010000445.1:0-1642 GCF_047086965.1 Roseovarius halophilus (ex Wu et al. 2025)
CGGCGATGCCCGACGGCACCGGGCTGGCGCGCTTCATGGACCGCTATGCCAGCCGGTGTTTCGACGTGGGCATCGCCGAGCAACATGCCGTGACCTTCACAGGGCTGCGTCATCGACACCGCGCCGCGCCCGGGCCGGGAAGCCGCCGCCCTGGCCGGATACCTTGCGGTCGACTGCATCACCCTGCCCCGGGCCGATGCCCAGCGCCTGTCGGGGGCCATCGACAGCGCATTGGGCGGAGGCTGAGCCGTGGACTGGACCCGCGATCTGCCGGACTGGCCCAACAGCGCCCTGTCGCGCCGCCTGCGCTGCCGCCCGCACGACTGGCACGTGCAGGAAACCGGCACGGGCGAAACCCTTCTGTTGCTGCATGGTGCCGGGGCCTCGACCCACAGCTGGCGCGATGTGCTGCCGATCCTGGCCGAGAGGTTCCATGTCGTCGCACTGGACCTGCCCGGGCAGGGCTTCACCCGGGCGGGCACGCTGCGCCGATGCGGACTCGACGCCATGGCCGAGGATATCGCGGCGCTTTGCACGACCCATGGTTGGTCGCCCGGCGTGGTGATCGGCCACTCGGCCGGCGCGGCCATCGCCCTTCGGCTGAGCGAGACGGCGCAGGCGTCAGGGCGGCCCGCCCCGCGCATCATCGGCCTGAACCCCGCGCTGGGCAATTTCGAAGGCCCCGCCGGTTGGCTGTTTCCGGCACTGGCCAAGCTGCTTGCGCTGAATCCCCTGACCGCGCCCCTGTTTTCGCTGGGATCGCCCAGCCCCGGCCGGGCGCGGCGGCTGATCGAGAGCACCGGCTCGCGGCTCGAGGCCGAGGGTCTGGCGCTCTACGCCCGGCTGATCGCGGATCGCCGTCATGTCGAAGCCACCTTGCAGATGATGGCCCAGTGGCGGATCGACCCGTTGCTCGGCCGCCTGGACCGTATCACATCAGAGTGCCTGTTCGTCACAGGCGCGCTGGACAAGGCGGTGCCGCCGCGCGTTGCCGACCGCGCCGCGGGGCGCATTCCCACCTGCCGGGTCGAGACTTTGCCCGACCTGGGCCATCTTGCGCATGAGGAATCCCCCGACGACATCGCAAAGCTGATGCTGGCCTGGCTGGGCTGAGACCTGTCACCGAGGGCGGCGATCACACCTCGGGTTTCCGCGCCGTTCCCATGTAGAGCACCGTCTTGAGCGGCAGGCGTCCGAAGGTCGGATCGCCCCGCCGGGTGATCCCGCGCGGGCCGAGGCCGGTCATCGGACCGGGCGCGAAACCGGCGCGGGCCAACCCCGCGCGCAGCTCAGCCGGCTTGATGAACAGCGCCGGGTCATGGGTGCCCTTTGGAAGCAGGTGCAGGATGTCCTCGGCCATTGTGATGGTGGCCAGCCGTGCCACCGGGTTGCGATTGATCGTGTCGAACAGGAACAGGCCACCGGGGCGCAGCACGCGGGCCACCTCGGACAGCACCCGGTCAAGGTCGCTGACGTGTTCGAGCACGTCCACGCAGACCACGGCATCGAATCCAGCCCGGCCATAGGGCAGCGCCTCGCCCACGCCAACGTCATAGGCGATGGCGTGCCCGGCCGCGCGGGCATGGGCGCGGGCGGCGGCGATGGCCTGTTCGGCGGGGTCGATGCCCGTCACCGCCGCGCC
>NZ_JBKOTX010000446.1:0-1640 GCF_047086965.1 Roseovarius halophilus (ex Wu et al. 2025)
TGCGCCACGAAACTGAAACCGCATAAGATCAACCCACGGTGAGCCAGAGCCTCCAATCCGAAAGCCGATCAAGCGTCCCAAATTATCTGACGACGTACAAGAACGGTAAAACCAAAACTGCAACGGTGACGTTCCAGTTCATTGACCCGCAGGGTGTTGTCTATGACAGTGCAACGGGTGAGCCAATCGCGGGTGTTGTGTTGGAATTTGTGTTTGCAGGAACCGATGATCAAGTGCCCAATGGATGTCTTGGCACGCTACCCAATGGAGACACGCAGCAGTATCAAGAAACTGGAGAGGCTGCGCTGACCGGGACCCCCCAGAAAGATAAAGAGGGCCGGTATCAATTTGATCTCCGACCTGACCCCGGCCTGGGTTGCGGCGGCGTTCAAGACTATGAGATCCGCATCAAAAAACTGCCCGAGGAGTATGAAGACTATGCTCTTGATAAAGACTATGCTCTTGATCTTGATGAAGCTGATCCGCTCCTGACTCAAATTGACGACCCCATCCTACCGGTTGTCGACTACAACAAGGCGCCTGATGATGAAGAGCGAGAGTACTACACCACGTTCAGACTCGGCCCCGGTAGCGCAGACGTATTCAACAACCACCTCCCCTTGAAAGGGCCAGCTGGCCTGTCGGTTGATGTGACGTCCGATGAGAGCGCTCTGGCGGACGGCGCGCAGATCGGAGATGTCATTGAATATACGTTCAACGTGGAGAATGACGGGAAGACCAACCTGAGTGATGTTGCGCTTTCTGGTTTGCACTTCACAGGAGCTGGCAGCCTGCCAACACCGACTTTTGACAGTGCTGATGAGGGTTCGTCGGACGGCACACTTCTGCCAGGTGAAACGGCAACTTATACCGTCGAATATGAGTTGACCGAAGCTGATATCCTCGCCGGCGCAATCAGTTTGCAGGGTGATGCTGAAGCAAAAGACGGAACAGCGGCCATCACTGCAGAATCAAACGAGGTCATCACGTCTCTCAACGGCCTGATTGATCGCATCGCGGAGCCTCTAACGGATATCCTTGAAAGCGATCTGCGCGAAACTGTCGCCAAGCAGTCGCGGCTGTTCGAAGATATCGCAGGTGGAGCCCGTGATCGTCTTGCGGACCGCGCGGGAGACCGCTGTGTTCAAACGCTCAACGGCCTTGTCGAAGATGATCCGATCCTCTTTGAAACAGCGAGCGCCGCGCTTCGCATGCGCCCACAAGGCGAGCTGGCTGGGCCGATCGCTGCATCTGACCAGGTTGAAAGCCGTCAGTTGCTTGATACCTTGGCCGAGACATTGGCCGGTTGTAGCGGGACACGCATCGAGATCGCCGGACACACCGACTCGCGCGGTGGGGACGCTTACAATCTGCGCCTGAGCCAGGCCCGCGTGGAGACCGTATTGCGGGCACTGGCCCAGCGGGGCGTCGACACGGAGCGTCTCGTGGCGCGGGGGTACGGCGAGCGCGAGCCTGTGGCGGACAATGCAACCGCCGAAGGGCGTGCGCAGAACCGCCGCGTGGAGTTCCGAGCGATCAGTGAGGCGCCCAAGCCCGAAGAATGTGGCCAAGTGCGTCCGTTTGACGTGAACGGCTCTGCTGAAGCGGGGGCTGGACGGTTCAACACCGACGGCACCTTC
>NZ_JBKOTX010000447.1:0-1610 GCF_047086965.1 Roseovarius halophilus (ex Wu et al. 2025)
TTGCCCCGGGGGGCATACCGCCAAACAGCTACTTCCCTCCCGCTTCACGCCAAACGCACCGCTGCGCGACCAAGAAAATAGTCAAAAATCGAGGTGCCCCGAAGCGATGATGACGCCCCGACCAGAGGAACTTCTTCCTCATCGGCCGGCTCGCTGTATGTCAGGAGTCCATGAGGACAGAACGGTTTGGCTTGAGAGGCTCGCGGCAACGTTCAGACCTTCGGCTTCAAGAAAACGCCCGCCGTTTGTCCTTTTGGACAAGGCGCATCTAGAATATCCAATATTATCAGCATCTTGTCAAAATTATATGCGGCCATACCGATTTCCCCTTGACACGGTGTGCAGCAAAAAACGCCGTTTTGCGCACCCATATGCCCCATCGACACTTAGACAATATTTGGACTGTGGCTCAGACTTTGTGGGTGCCATATGGGTGCCATAAATAATCACGTTAATCACATCAGGCAGTAAGTACACCTTCAGCTGTCCCGCGCAGTTTATCTTCGTCTTAGTGTCCGCAGGCTGGTGAGGCTCAAAGCCCGGAGGGTTACTTGGGCCGTGCGGGTTTCGGTAATTCCCGGACAAGCATTTCAGTAATTCCCGGACACGCGTTTCGGTAAATCCCGGACAGCGATTTCGCTAATTCCCGGACAGTTCCGGGAGGGCTTGGGCTCGGTTGGTCATCGCCTGCGCCGTCGCGGCATTCTGCCGGTCTTGAACAAGGCCGGGAGGGACCATGCCGAGACAGAAGCGAGCGAGGCGCACGACTGTGCAAGACATACGATCCATACTGCGACTGACGCATGAACAAGGGCTTTCGGCGCGTGAGGTTGCCGCGCGTCTGAAGCTCAGCAAAACGACAGTGGCAACATACCTGAACCGGGCCCGGGAAGCAGGGCTGAACTGCTGGCCGCTGCCCAAGGGCCGGGATGACGATTCCACGCTGAAGCAGGTTGTGTTCCAGCGCGTTGGCCGCCCACCGGGGGACCTGACCGAGCCAGACTGGCCGAAGATGGCATCTGAGATGAAGCGCAAGGGCGTGACGCTGCTGCTGCTTTGGGAGGAGTATCGGGCGGCTCACCCTAACGGCTATGGCTATACCTGGTTCTGCGAGCGCTACAGGGAGTTCGAGAGCCGGATCAGCCCACGGTATCGCAATCACCATGAGGCAGGCGCGGTGATGCAGACCGATTACGCGGGCCACACCATCCCGATCATTGACCCGGCGACAGGCGACGAGCACCGCGCTCAGATCTTCGTCGCCGTGCTTGGCGCCTCCAATTACACATTCGCCTGGGCCAGCCTCAGCCAGAAGCTGCCCGACTGGATCGACGCCCAGGTTCGGGCGCTGAAGTTCTTCGGCGGCGTGCCCAAGGCGATCGTGTGCGACAATCTCAAGGCAGCGGTCGCCAAGCCGCTGTGGTTCGAGCCGTCGGTGACCAAGACCTTTTCCGACATGGCCACGCATTACGACACGACCGTGTTGCCCACGCGGCCGCGCAAGCCGCGTGACAAGGGCAAGGTCGAGGGCGCAGTCTTGATCGTGGAGCGCTGGATTCTGGCACGCCTGCGCAACCGGCAGTTCTTTTCCATCGAGGCCCTGAACCTGG
>NZ_JBKOTX010000448.1:0-1605 GCF_047086965.1 Roseovarius halophilus (ex Wu et al. 2025)
CTTATATGTTGATGGAACAGCACCGGGACACCCTTGTGCGTCTCACCCCTGCCACGAAGGACTACAGCAACCTTCATATCGGCCTGTGGTCGAGAGGGAGTGGGAAGACGGCCCATGCCAATGACACGGAAGAGGTCTTGGTGCGCGGGATTGCCCAGAAGATCATGGAGAGGCCAAATGAAGAATGGCTGATCCTGCACCACAAGGACGGTCTTGCCACGTTTAAGGCGCGGGTCGAAGCCCACCTTGGGGATGGGATGACGCGTACGCTTCACGTCCTCTCATGGGGCAGACACCACGGGACCAATGCATTCGCCCGTGTCCCCAACGTGATCTTCGCAAGCCTTCTGCATTTGCCACAGGAGGTCCATGAGGCCCGTGTACGCCTTTGTGCGGGCAGGGATCCGACCGAGGCTGTCACAGCTGCCGAGTGCAGGGAGATGGCGCTGGGAGAGCTTCTGCACAATGTCCTCCAAGCCCTGTGCCGCGCCTCTGTGCGGGGTCTGCAAGCTGATGGAACATGCCTTCCCTGTCGGGCCTACATCATCGCGCCGAAGCAGACAGGTCTGGCCGAGAGTCTTCCCGACCTCTTTCCCAACTGCCAGCTTGCGCGGTGGTGCCCAAGCGGGACGACCAAGCTCACAAAATCCATCCGAGAGGCCTTGGCACAGGTGGACCAATGGGATGCTGAGGGCTTCGGTGACGAGGTCGCCTACCCCGAGCTGGCCGAGGCTATCGGGATGGACCGTAGGGACTTCAACAAGCGCGTCGTCCGGGACCCTCGGTTCAAGGATGAGGTGACCCAGCGCGGCTATGTCGAGGACAGCGTCGTCCACCCCACTTCAAGAGGGTCAAGGACAGCCAAGGGTCTTGTCCGCGACGAGGTGTTCCCGGCAGATCCCTCACCCCTCGCTTGGGCACCAGACCCGGACTGATTTTGGGGTCACATATCTGAGCGCCTTACCATTGAAGCGCCTGCCGAGGGTTCCCCCCGTGCCACAAAAAGGGGGGGTGCCCTCTTCGACTTCAACAGCAACGACATCCGCGTGATCGACATCGCCGGCCAGCCGTGGTTCCAAGCCTCTTCTGTCTGCAAGGTTCTGGGCCTCACGAACACCACCGTTGCAACCCAACGCCTCAAAGAAGGGGAAAGGGCTAAGTTCAACTTAGGTCTTCGCGGCCTCGGCTCTGTCGTCTGCATCACAGAAGCAGGCCTCTACAAACTGGTAATGATGAGCCGGAAACCGGAAGCTGAAGAGTTCCAAGACTGGATTGCAGGGGTCGTCCTCCCCGCGATCCGCAAGGACGGCGGATACGTTCATGGTGAAGAGAACGTCCAGACCGAGGAAGACCTCTTGGAGCTGTCGCTTCGTACGATGGACATGCTGCGGCTAGCAGCTCGACGACAAGACGCACGAGCCGGACGCTATGTTCGCGACGATGGCCTCCTGAACCTAGTGCCTCAATGCTAACCGTAGACCATATCGTAGACCACAGGGTGCCTGTTGACGCCGGGTGGTCATAGGCGATAGCCCTTGTTTTGCTGAAGGGAAGCCCGATGAGGGTGCCTGTAACGGGAATAGAACCGCACTTCAGCGGCACCAC